>JAVBRW010000254.1:0-3927 GCA_031547475.1 Planctomycetota bacterium | reverse complement strand
AGCCCAAAGCGCGTGCGATGGTTATGGGGTTGAATAACCGAAAACCATACGCGCTTTGGTATATACCCAAAGCGAATTGGTTTTGGCCAAACGTAAATCCCAAGCCCAAAGCGCGTACGATGGTTATGGGGTTGAATAACCGAAAACCGAAAATCATGATGGTTTCGGTATAATTGCAATGGCTTGAGGAAAAAAGCATGGCAATCATCAATCCATCCCTCGCTTCGGCCAATCCCCTGGATCTCCGTCGATCCATCGAGCGCCTGGGCGACATTCCCCATCTCCATCTCGACATCGAGGACGGCAATTTCGTCCCCAACATCACCTTCGGCCTGAAAACGGTGCGGGAAACGGCCAAAATCGCCACCGCCCGCCTGGACGCCCACCTCCTGGTCACCAATCCGAACGATTATTTGGCCGATCTGGCGGAGGCAGGGCTGGTGGCGGTGGCGGGGCATTACGAAGCGGTCGAATATCCCCTGGATCTGCTGGGCCGCATCCGGAGCCTCGGCATGCGGGCGGGTCTGGCGCTCAATTTCAAAACGCCGGCCGAAGCGCTCGAGCCGTTCGTGGACGGGCTCGATTATATCATCATCATGCTGGCCGAACCGGACGGCGGCGCGTTCGCCTACCGCCCTTCCCTGCTTGAGAAGGTCCGCCGCGCGCGCGCCTTGCTGCCGCCTCGGGTTTCCATCTGGGTCGACGGCGGCGTCAGCCGCAAAACGCTTCCCGACGTTGTCGGGGCGGGAGCGGACACGGTTGTGCTGGGGCGGGCGATTTGGGGCGAGGAGGATCCGCGCGCCGCGTACAGGGAGTTGGCGCGGATCGCGAGGGATGCGAAATAATATTAATCCTGCTACGCGACTGTTGTGGGAACCGCACCCACAACAGTCGTGTGATCAAAAGGTTGCATGGTGAGAGGGCGGTATTTCAAAATGATGTTGCATAACAATGCGCAATGATGACTCAGAGCCATCATTGCGCATCGTATATTCAACCAGGAAGCCTTCCCGCCCCCACCAAACCATCCAACCTAGGCTTTCTTCAACCCCACCAGCTTCTGCCACCCGGTGACGTCGAAGCCGTCGAGGGTCATGACGACCGAGCCGAAATGGTCGAAATCGGCCGGTTTCAGCGCGTCCGGCTCGTAGGACTGGATGAACTCGGGCATTTTGGAAGCGACGCGATCGAGCGCGGCCTGGTTCAGGGGCGCGTCGATGAGCAGTTCGCGGCGCATCTTGCCCGCCTCGTCGGCCTGGGCGACGGCGGCCTGGACTTTCGGGTGGATGGTGGAGTGGAATTCCCCGCCGGACAACTGCTCCAGTTGAATGGGAGCGCGGAAAGCGGCCGGCATGATGAGGGAGTTGTACTTGTTCTTGTTGTAAATCTGGTAGCTCCGCTTGACGATGGCGAGGGCGGCCCATTCCAGATCCTCGGTGGCGAGGCCGAGATTGCGTTCCTTGTTGAGCGCGGCGAAATAGTCCTGCGCGCGGCCCATCACCACGGCGCAGGTCGACCAGCCCGGCTTGATCCCCGCCTTTTCCGCCCGCTTGCGGCCGCGCTCGTACGCCTCGGCGGATTCGACGGCCTGGGCGACGGTGGTGATGACGGTCGGGTTGGTGGGAATGCCGAGGGCGGCCAGCTCTTCCAGAACCCACATGCCCGCCTTGGTGCCGGGAATTTTGACCATGATGTTTTTGCCGAGGGCGGCCAGCTTCTTGCCGCTGGCCAGCATGCCTTCGGCGTCGTAGCGGAGCGGCGGGCCGACCTGGGCGCGGACGCAGCCGTAATAGGTGCCGCGCTTTTCGTGAAGCGGGGCGAAATGCTTGGCCAGGCGGGCGGGAACGAGGGACATCGCCTGCAATGCGTATTCGTTGTCGGGAAGTTTTTTGTCGATTTTCGCCAGCGCGTCGCCATAGACGCCGGTTTCGGTGGTCAGCGTCTCGAACGACAGGGGCGGGTTGGTGGTGGCGCCGATGGCGCCGATGGCTTCGGCGCTTTCCACTTGCGCCATGATGGCGGAATCGTTGTTCCACCGGGAGGCGGTTTCCTTGGCCAGCCAGGACAGATAGCTCTGCTTCATCGTTTTTCCTTTCCGAAGTACGCCGGGCGACATTGCCGAAACGCATTTTGTATATCGATAAACATACCGCTAAAAACCGGCTTTGTCAACCGCCAAAAGGAAAAATACCTCTATATTTTCCCTTGCTACAGGGAAAACGAGTACTGCAGAGGGATGGAGCCGCCGCCGGGATTGAAAAAAAGATATCGTTAAACGGCCGGCAGCCCTCCCTTCCGGTCCGGCAAATGGCCGATGAAAAAGCGCGGCAGGATGTAGCCGGCTCCCCAAAGCGTCAGGGTAAATCCCGCGTAGGGTCAGCCGCAATCGCCTCCGGCTTTCCGAAGCAATATCGGATTATAAAAAAAATATATACATATAGCTACTGTATATGCATTAAAATTCAAAATGTATTATATATTTTTCTTTCTTTTACCAATCAACTTTATACAATCTCATTCGAATTTCATCAGTTTAATCATTGTAATTCGATTTTTGTTTATCCTTGAGGAGAAATGAACAATGGGGATGGATGGCAAAAAAGCCGTGTTGGCTTTCGCGTGTGTGGTATTGTTTTGGGGATCGGCAAGAGCCGCGGAAGTTTCCAATGGGAGCGATAGCGGCAGCGGCAGCTTGCGCGATACGCTGGCAACCGTCACTGCGGGACAAACCGTCACCTTCGGTTCTGGCGTCGCCTCGGTCAGCCTGACCGGCCAGGGAATCGCCATCGGCAATGACAATGTCGTCATTCAGGGCAACGGAACCGCGTCCTCGGCTGCTGTCGCCCTGGATAGTTTACATGCGATTCTGGCAGGCAAAAGCAATGCCGTCGAATTGAAAAGCTATCTCGCCGGCAGTGATTTCACCAACGACATCAACTCCTTTGTAACCGGAGTAATGCCCGCGCCGGCGACGCTCACCATCATCGATGGCGGCGGCGAGTCCAGCCCGAAAACCTCGACCCTTTTCCATGACGATGGCGCGGATGTCTACCATGCCGGATCCAACATGGGACTTTCGCTCGGCAATCTGCACGTGAAAAACGTCCACTATGACGCCGGAACCGGAACATCGGGGAACAACTGGCAGGCCGGTCTGGCTTCGGTCCGAACCCTGGATGCAAGCGCCTCCATGGGCGCGATAACCAACATCCGGACTTCCGACAGCGTTTATCACAACAACCAGGTCGACGGCGGCGGCATTATTGGTGTCCGGGGAGCGATCACCCTCAGCTCCACCGCGACGGCCAATGCGACCCTCTCCAGCCTGAGCGACAGCTATTTCGGCGCCGGCACCAAAGTCACGGGCGGAACGATGTCAGGTGGCGGCGTTGTCGGCGTCCGCGCCAACAATGACGCGAGCATAGGCGCCGTGACAGGAAACGTATTCAACCAGGTGGAAGTGACGTTCAAGACGACAATGACCGGCGGCGGCCTAGTTGGCGTCAGCGCCAGCAAGGGCGACGCGTCCATCCAGACCGTCACCAACAATATTTTCGTCGACAACGCCATTGCCGCCACCGACGCCGGCGGCATAGGCGCCAGCCACGGCAATATCAGGGCCGGCATTCTCGGCGCTTGGGCCACGGACGGCAAAGCCTCGATCGGTACCATCGCCAAATCCGTATTCGCCAACAACACCATCGACTCCAGGCATTTTATCTATGGTTCGGTCGTGGGCGTGTACGGCAAGGAAGGGGCGGGCATCGGCTCCATCGCGGACAGCATTTTTGTGAACAACCGGACCACCATCGCGGAAAACACGGGCAACCGCGCCGGCATAGTCTACACCCACGGCCTGGACCAGGCTATGACGGTCAAAAATTCGCTGTTCGTAAACAATTCCATCGACAATTCCAACGGCAGCCT
>JAVBRW010000240.1:0-8248 GCA_031547475.1 Planctomycetota bacterium | reverse complement strand
GGGCTTGAATGAACGGCGCGCCGGCGGTGGCCACCCTCCGGAACGTCACCCTCGCCTACGGCAGAACCATAGTGGTGGAGGATGTTTCCTTTTCCCTGGCCGAAGGCGAATACGCCTGTCTCATCGGGCGGAACGGCTCGGGGAAAAGCACGCTCATAAAAGGCATGCTCGGGCTCATCAAGCCGCGATCCGGCGCCATCGACATTCCGCTCGGCCCCAACGCCACCGCCTATCTGCCGCAGATCCAGCCGGGCGGGTTCGATTTCCCCGCCACGGTGTGGGAAGTCGCCATTTCCGGATGCCAGCGGACCGATCGTCTGTCCCCGTTCTATTCCCGGGAGGACAGGGAGACGGCCGCCGCCGCCCTGACGACCCTCGGCATCGCCGATCTGGCGGGAAAACGCATCGGCAACCTGTCCGGCGGCCAGCGCCAGCGCGCCTACCTCGCCCGCTGCCTGTGCCGGCAGCCGAAACTCCTGCTGCTGGACGAGCCCTACACCGGCCTGGACCCGAAAGCCGCCGACGGCCTGGCTTCGCTCCTCGCCCACCTCCGTACGAGCCACGGCATCGCCATACTCATGAGCTCCCACGATCTCGGCGCGGTGGCGGCGTGCGCCAGCCGGGTCCTCGCCCTCGACCGGAGCCTCCGCTTCGACGGCGATGTCGGAGAATGGCTCGAACGCTACCAGAGCGGAAGGAAAACCGTCGCATGTCGGACCTGATCGATTCCCTCTCCCACCCGTTCGTGGTCCGCGCCCTGGCGGTGGGCTGCCTGGTGTCGCTGTCGGCGTCGCTCCTCGGCGTCATCCTGGTCTTGAAACATTATTCCCTCATCGGCCACGGGCTGTCGGACGTCGGCTTCGCCTCCCTCACCATCGGCCTCGCCGCCGGCATGCAGCCCATCGTGTTCGCCGGCCCCGCCGTGGTGGCCGCCGCCCTCGTCATGATGCTGGTGAGCCAGCGCTACGGCGCCAGCGGCGACGTCGCCATCGGCATCGCCTCCACCGGCGCCCTCGCCCTCGGCATCATCGTCGCCGCCGCCGGGCCGGGCATAAACCTCGATGTCCACAACTACATGTTCGGAAGCATCCTCTCGGTCGGGAAGGAGGACGTGTGGTTCGCCGCCGGGTTGGCGCTGACCGTCGCCCTCGTTTTCCTCGTGTTCCACAACCGGCTGTTCCTGGTGGCGTTCGACGAGGATTTCGCCCGCGCGGCAGGCATCGGCATCGGTTTTTACCAGTTCCTCGTCTCCAGCCTCACCGCCCTGACCGTGGTGGCCGGGATGCGCATGGCGGGGACGCTGCTCATTTCCGGACTTATCATCTTCCCGGCCGTCACCGCCCGCCGCCTGTCCACCGGGTTCCGGGGCATGGTCGTCGGCGCCGCCGCCCTCGGCCTCGGCGGCTGCCTGGCCGGCATGGCCCTGTCCCTCGCCGCGGACTGGCCGGCGGGGGCTAGCATTATCGCCGTGAATATAGTATTCTTTACATTGTCCTTTCCACTGACCATGTGGCGCAGATCGTGAGCGCATACCCCATCGGGCAATGAATTGTCGGGAGCGGAACATGATAGAACCCGATTTTGACCTGACGATAATCGGCGGCGGCGTCATCGGCCTGTCCATCCTGCATAAGGCGTCGGCGCGCGGCATGCGGGCGCTGCTCCTGGAGCGCCACGAAACTTGCGGCCGCGAAACATCCAGCCGAAACGGCGAAGTCATCCACGGCGGCATGTATTATCCGCCCGGAAGCCTGAAAGCCAGGCTGTGCGTCGAGGGCAGGCGGCAGATGTACGAATTCGCCCGCCGCCACGACGTCCCGGCCGTCAAGTGCGGCAAAGTCATCGTGGCGGTGAACGAGTGGGAGCAGGCGGCCCTGGAAAACCTCGCCGCCGCCGGGATGGAAAGCGGGGTCGAGGATTTGCGCTTCCTGTCCCAGCGCGAACTGGCGGAAATCGCGCCGGGCGCGCGGGCGGTGGCGGCGCTCCATTCGCCGCACACCGGCGTCATCAACGCCCACGGCTTCATGCGCGCCCTCCAGGCCCAGGCCGAGGCGGACGGCGGCGTGGTGATGTGCGGAGCGGAAGTGACGGGGGTCGGGCCCACCTACGGCGGCTGGGAAGTGGATTACGTCGATGACAAAGGCGAGGCGTCGGCCACCTCCCTGGCGGTGGTGAACGCGGCCGGCCTGCAGGCGCAGCGCATCATGCGCATGGCCGGCCTGGATCCCGCTTCGGCCAATCTCGCGCTGTATCCCTGCAAGGGAAGCTACTTCGCCGTGGGCGGCGCCTCCCGCGAACGCATACGCGGCCTCATCTTCCCGGCGCCGGAGTCGAACCTCCAGGGCACCGGCATTCACACGCTGGTCGATTTCGGCGGCGGCGTGCGGCTCGGGCCGAACATCGAGTATGTCGAGGAGACGGACGAATACGACTACTCGGTGCCCGATTGCCTGGGGGACGTTTTCCACTCCAACGTGTCCCGCTATCTGCCGTTTTTGCGGCGCTCGGACATTTACCCGGACATCGCCGGCATCGGTCCGCGGCTGTACGGCCCGGGCATGCCTGCCCGCGACTTCCACATCTCCCACGAAACCATGTGGAACCTGAACGGGTTCATCAACCTGGCCGGCATCGATTCGCCCGGCCTCACCGCCTGCCTCGCCATCGGCGACATGGTGGCGGACATGTTCGTGCGCGAAACGGATTTGTAATCCATGCGCCAAAGGCTGACCATGCTCAACAAGATTCTTTTCGTTGCGACCTACCCGGAAATGCACCATCTCGCCCGCGCGGCGGCGGACGAGCGCGGCGGCGGCATGGAAATCGTCTCCGGCGAACTGTACGAGGCTGTCCGCTGCATCGAACAGTGCGATCTGTCCGAAAAGGAGGTCATCATCTGCCGGGGCGGCACCGCCAGGCTGATCGGCCAACACGTCAAGCTGCCGGTGGTGGAGGTCGAGGTGTGCGCCTACGACATTCTCCGCGCCGTGTACAAATACAAGAACCGGCGCATCGCCGTCATCGGGGCGGACAACGTCATCTCCGGCGTCAAGATCATCGAGGAGACGCTGGGGCTCGACATCGCCTATTTCCCCTTCACCTTCGAGGACGAAATCGAGGAAAAGGTCGCCGTCATCCGCGACATGAACATCGGCATCGTCGTCGGCGACACGGTGGCGGTCCGCATCGCCGGGCAAAAGGGCCTGACGGTCGAACTCATCAAGTCCGGCAAGGAATCGGTCGAGGCGGGCATAGACAAGGCGGAAAGAATCTGCGCCGCCATCATGAACGAGCGCGAGAAAAACTCCCGTCTCAACGCCATCGTCGAAAACCTGAGCGAAGGCATCATCGTCACCGACGAGCACGCGAAAATCGTCATGTTCAACCGGGTGGCCGAAAACCTGCTGCAAAAGTCGCGGCAAAGCGTGATCGCGGCCGACCTCGCCTCCATCCTCCCCGAAATCGATTTCGACGCGGTCATCCGGGGCCGGAGCGACGCGAGCCGGAAACTGGTCAAGGCGCAGGGCACCACGCTGGTCACCAACACCATCCCGGTGATGATGGAAAAGGAGTGCAAGGGCGTCGCCATCACCTGCGAGGACGTGACCAAAATCCAGGAACTGGAACAAAAAATCCGCCAGACCCTTTCCAAACGGGGCCTGGTGGCGAAGCACCGTTTTCCCGACATCGTCGGCGAAAGCGAAAGCATCCGCAACGCCATCGGCCTCGCCAAGAAATACGCGCGGGTCGACTCCACCCTGGTCATCTACGGCGAGAGCGGAACGGGAAAGGAACTGTTCGCCCAATCCATCCACAACCACAGCGGCAGGCATAACGGCCCGTTCATCGCCATCAACTGCGCCACCCTGCCGCCGAGCCTTCTCGACAGCACATTGTTCGGATACGAGGAAGGCGCCTTCACCGGCGCGAAAAAGGGCGGGCGCAAGGGCGTGTTCGAACTCGCCCACAACGGCACGCTGTTCCTGGACGAGATCACCGAAATGGACACGCAAATCCAGTCGAAAATACTCCGCGTCCTCCAGGAGCACGAAATCATGCGCATCGGCGGCGACGGCATCGTCCCGGTCAACGTCCGCATCATCGCCGCGTCCAACAAGAAACTGTTCCACACGGTCGACGCCAACCTGTTCCGCGAGGATCTGTACTACCGCATCAGCGTTCTCAATATCGACATACCGCCGCTGCGGGAACGGACGGGCGACTGCGCCCTCCTTATCCGCCATTTCGCCGAGCGCTACTGCCGGAAATACGGATTGCCGGAACTGGTTCTCGAAAACAACGTGCTTGAGCGGGTGAACGGCTATGGCTGGCCCGGCAACGTCCGCCAACTGGAAAACTCGGTGCAGAAAATGGTGCTGCTGGCGGAAAACGGGGTGTTCCGGGAAAAGGAGATCCCTTATCTTCAACTTGACCAACGGGAAAACGCAAAAGCCGCGCTCTCCCCGCCGCCCGCCGGCACACTGGGCGAAATAGTCCGGGGCATTGTCCTGACCATTCTTCGCGAAGAAGGATACAATAAAACGAGGACGGCGAAGCGGTTGGATATCACCCGGGTGACGCTCAACAAGTACCTTTCCGAGTGCGAGAGCACACCCGACAAAGATGCGATGTATAAAAATTGTACATATTCTGTTTAAATAATATACATACCCCCAGTCCTTCCGGGCTCGCACACTGCAAAAATCCGCGTCCAATCGCCAACCGTCTCCCTTACGGGTCCCCGCTCCGTGGTTTCGCCGGCGCGAAAACGATCGCGCGGCAATCTTTTCATTCTGGCACAATACTTGCTTTTTTCTTCAATCGCAATCCCATGTTCGCATCGTTCGTCATCCATCGAAACATATTGTCAACCGGCCAAACAAGGAGGAGGGTGAAGTATGCATATCAAGAAAATGATCGACAAGGTTCCGGGCGGCATGATGGTCGTCCCCATGTTCATCTCCGCCACCGTCAACACGTTTTTCCCGGAAGCGTTCAAGATCGGCGGCTTCGTCACCGCCATCATGTACAACCACAACGTTTTCATCGGCGCCTTCCTCATCTGCATGGGCGCCGGCATGACGTACAAATCGGCGCCGAAAGCGCTGAAAATCGGCGCCGTCACCACCTTGTCCAAATACATTTTCGCCGTCGCCCTCGGCCTTGCCGTCAACCAGTTCTTCGGGCCGTCCGGCTTCCTCGGCCTGTCGGCGCTGGCCATCATTTCCGCCGTATCCAACACCAACGGCGGCCTGTACGCCGCACTGACCGCCGAGTTCGGGTCAAAGGAGGAAATCGGCGCCATTTCCATTCTTTCCATCAATGACGGCCCCTTCCTCACCATGATCGCCGTCGGCACCGCCGGCATCGCCAACATCCCGTTCATGGAACTGGTCGGCGTCATCCTTCCCATCATTTTCGGCATGGTGCTCGGCAACCTCGACCGCGACATGCGCGACTTCCTCACCAAGGGCGGCGCCATCATGATCCCGTTGATGGCCATGGCCATGGGCACCCGGCTCAACTTCGGCATGCTCCTGACCGCCGGCCCCATGGGCATCGTCCTCGGCCTCATCACCGTCGGCATCGGCGGCGCCCTCAACATCTTCGCCGACAAGGCGACCGGAGGCACCGGCGTCGCCGGCGCGGCCTGTTCGAGCACGGCCGGCAACGCCGTCGGCGTCCCCATGGCCATCGCCCTCGTCGACCCCAACCTCAGCGAAGCCGCCGCCCTCGCCACCCCCTACGTCGCCGCCGCCATGATCACCTCCGCCATCCTCACCCCCGTCCTCACCACCTGGATGTACAAGTACAATCTCAGGAAACACCCGGATTGGCTGAGCGAAAAGGAACGCATGACGCAGGAAGCGGCCCTGGTCGCCCAGCCCGTGCAGGCCCAATGACGCAACCGGGCGGAAAGCCCCGGAAACCACGAAACGGATTCATTCATTCACGATTCGCGATTCGCAATCGCACCGAAAGGAACCGCCATGAAAATCGTTGTACTCGACGGCTATACCCTGAACCCCGGCGACCTCACCTGGGACGGCCTGAAAAGCCTCGGCGACGTCACCGTTTACGACCGCACGGCCAGCGACCCGTCCGAAAAGGATCTCATCCTTTCCCGCATCGGCGACGCCGAAATCGTCTTCACCAACAAGACGCCCCTGACCAGGGAAATCATCGACAAGTCCCCGAAGCTCAAATTCATCGGCGTCATGGCCACCGGTTTCAACACGGTCGACACCGCCGCCGCCAAGGCCAAGGGCATTCCGGTGTCGAACGTCCCCGTCTACGGCACCGCCGCCGTCGCCCAGACCGCCATCGCCCTTCTGCTCGAAATCTGCCACCACGTCGGCGAACACAACCGCTCGGTCCAGAACGGCGACTGGATCAAGTGCTCCGACTACTCCTACTGGAACTACCCGCTGATCGAACTCGACGGCAAGACCATGGGCATCATCGGCCTTGGCCGCATCGGCAAGGGCACCGCCAGAATCGCGCAGGCCATGGGCATGAAAGTCCTCGCCTACGACGAATACAAGGACGCCGCCCTCGAATCCGCCACCCTCAAGTACGCCGCCCTGGACGATCTGCTGGCCAAATCCGACGTCGTCGTCCTCCACTGCCCCCAGACCCCCGCCACCACCGGCATCGTCAACAAAAGCACCATCGCCAAAATGAAGGACGGCGTCATCATCATCAACAATTCGCGCGGCCCCCTGATCAACGAACAGGATCTGGTCGACGCGCTGAAGAGCGGGAAGGTCGCCGCCGCCGGCCTCGACGTCATCGCCGCCGAGCCCATGGCCAAGGACAGCCCGCTCCTCGGCGTCCCGAACTGCATTGTCACGCCGCACCTGTCATGGGCGCCCCTCGCGTCCCGCGGCCGCCTGATGAACACGCTGGTCGACAACCTGAAAGCCTTCATGGCCGGCAAGCCGATCAATGTCGTCAATCCATAAACCATAGATACCGATACGGGAGAAGCCATGATTATCGACCACCTGAAAAACGCCCACCTCTACTACGGCCTCGGCAAGCGGTTCGAAAGAGGCTTGCGCTACCTGCAGGAAACGGATATTTCCAAAATGCCGGCGGGCAAGTACGCCATCGACGGCGACGATGTTTACCTCCTGGTCAAGAGGTACGATTCGTTCCCGCTGGCCGAATGCAAGCTGGAAAACCATCATCTTTACGCCGACATCCAGCAGGTGGTTTCCGGCAAGGAATATTTCTGCTACGCCCCGCTCGACAACCTGAAACAGGTCGAGGCGCATCCCGACAAGGATGTCTATTATTTCAAGGGCGCTTGCGAGCCGATCACGCTCCGGGGCGATCTGTTCGCGCTCGTGCTCCCCGACGACGGGCACATGCCCGAGCGCGCCGTCGACGAGAAGCGGGAACCGATCATCAAGGCGGTGGTGAAGGTGAAATTGGCATAGAGTCGGGAAAAAATCGGGAATCAATAAAGAAATCCTCCACCTGCCCAAGCCGGTGGAGGATTTCTTTATCGATTCGGATGGCGCGCTACCCGTCTTCTCAGTCGAACGCGTGGCCGGAAGAGCCGAGCACAGCATCGTTCTTGTGCATGTAGAGGGCCTTGAGGGCGTCGCGGGCGGGGCCGAGGTACTTGCGGGGATCGAATTCCTCCGGCTTGGTGGCCAGGACTTTCCGGATGGCGGCGGTCATGGCGAGGCGGCCGTCGGAATCGATGTTGATCTTGCACACCGCCGACTTGGCGGCCAGGCGCAGCTGATCCTCGGAAATGCCGACCGCGTCCTTCATCTTGCCGCCGTACTGGTTGATTTCCTTGACCAGTTCCTGCGGGACGGAGGAGGAGCCGTGGAGGACGATCGGGAAGCCGGGGATGCGGGTCTCGATTTCCTTCAGGATGTCCAGGCGGATTTCGGCCTTTTGCCCGGGCTTGAACTTGTAGGCGCCGTGCGAGGTGCCGATGGAGATGGCCAGCGAGTCGCAACCGGTCTTCTTGACGAAATCCTCGACCTGATCGGGTTCCGTGTAGGTGTGGTGCTCGGCCGACACCTCGTCCTCGACGCCGGCCAGGACGCCCAGTTCGCCTTCGACGGTGACGTCGTGCTTATGGGCGTATTCGACCACCTTCTTGGTCAGGGCGACGTTTTCCTCGTAGGCGAGGTGGGAGCCGTCGATCATGACGGAGGAGAAGCCGGATTCGACGCAGCTCACGCACAGGTCGTAGGAGTCGCCATGGTCGAGGTGGAGGGTG
>JAVBRW010000365.1:0-8802 GCA_031547475.1 Planctomycetota bacterium | reverse complement strand
CACCTTGTAAGAACATTGCGAACAATCAAATCCCGCGCAAATCATATGATAAAGCAATAAGCCGATATTGTACAGATTCACATGTCCGCTCACCACATTGTGCTTCAGGGGAGGGACGGTTATGGCTACAATGTTATTGTCTTGAGCCAAGTCAAATATTTTCCGTAAGAATAATATCGGGTTTAGTGTATGTTCCAGCACATGAGACGCCCATATAAGGTCATAGGAGTCGGATGTGGTAAAATCCTCAAACTGCCCCTGATAATCAGGCACAAATCCACCGAACGCTACTTCTGAAATCGTCGTCACATTTTTGCCATGCTCACGAAAGATCTTGGTGTGCGCTCCTGGCCCACAACCAATGTCAAGCACTGTGTCAAATGTGTATTCTTTCAATAACTTCTCTATTGCATCGTTTGCTGAAACCGGCAATTTTGACTGAGGTGATTCAATCAAATCATTCCAACCGGACTGGCTAACAGTCATAATGAATTTCCTCTTGGCAATCGTTGCCTATCTGCTTCCCCTTGGCTTCGATTTTGCCCAAAAGAATAGATGGCGGAAGGGATGGAGGTAGCGTCTTCTGTTATTCCCCAAATATCCGTGCGGGTCTTTCCTGAACAACTTCAGCGCGTTACCGAAGCGGGCGGTAAAGCTGCTGGGCAGGACAACATCCTCCTTCTTGCCCAAAATATTACCGGCAAGGTTCCCGGCAAGCTTCCCGATAAGGTTATTGGTCCGGAATTCCTTATAGTAGGCGATTGTTTCGTCATCGCAGTCGGGCAGTCGCGTCCATACCTTGTCGAACTCCGCCCGCGCCTTCGGCATGACGTGGCGGAACACCACCACCATGAACTCCTCGTATTTCTGGAATTCTTCCAGCGTCAGTTTGTTGTGCATTCCTCCGTCCTTTATGCCGCGGACGCAGGCGTCGATGTCTTGGCAGTCCCAGGTAAACCCTTTTCTCCCGTAAAACGGATTGCCGAAGACAATGCCCTTGAACCCGGCAAAGGCAGCTTCAAGGACGGACTGGGAGTTGATGGCCAAAACCCAGTCCGCTTTCCGGAAGAGCTGTGATAACGGATACTTTTCCACCACCGCGATTCGGTCCATTTGATCCGGGAATGTGTTTTGGCAGTATTCCACTATATGTTCGTACGTGCTTTTGAGGTGTTTGGAGGAAAGTTTCTCCCGCTCCCACGGGTGGGCCTTGAAAATGATATTGAAGTCGGTTTGCTCCATGAATTTCGCAATGACCCGCTTGTAAAAGCCAATGCTGGACACATTGTCCATGCCGCTGTTGATGATGGAATAATCGTCATAGACCTGCCCCAAGACCAACAGCGTTTTTTTGCTCGCGTCAAGTTGTAACTGCTCCGTGTTGCTGGCCGCATTGAGGCGGCTGAACACGCTGTTGATCTTGCTGCATGTCCTGGCGACGTTTTTCCGCTCCGTGAGGGAGACCGGGCCTTCCTTCAGCCGCGCTCGGCAAAGGTTGGCGAATCGCAACTCCGAACGATTCGGCACGGATTCGTACAGACGTTCCATATGGTAGTGCTCTCCCGTATAAAACGTCTCCAGGATAACCGGTTTCGCCCCGTATACCCTGATAAATTCCAACAACGTCGCCGTCTTGATGTCGGAGGCCGAATAAATGAGGCAATGCGTGAAATTGCGCCTTTTCCGGAAGTATTCCTGCCAATGCCGCAACCATATGATGCCCACGGCATAGTTCGACAAAAGATCCGCGTTGGCGTTGTCGTACAAGAAATCAAACAGGAAACGCAGATCGTTTTTTATATATTCGTCGGGCCAGGTCAAATATTTAATGGCAAAGGAAAGCAGCTCCCGGTAAACCAACGGAAACAGCTTTTTCCCCAAGCAGGTGTAATTCCACAACTGTTCGCGGTCCAGATCCACCAGGTGCCTGAATGTTTCCTCCAGTACCGCGCCCTTCTCGCGGTAGTCGCCGAAACAGCGCTCCAACTCGGGAATGCCCGGAGCGTTGACGGCGCTTACGCCGTATTCGGTGATGAAACCAAACAGGCTAGCCATATTCTTCGGTTTTATATGGTAGTTGTCGCTATTAAGAAAATGGAGTTTTCTCATGATTCGCCTTTACACCGGGTCTGGAAATATCATTCACTCTTCGTCGCGGCCAAAGGACCGTACACATCTTCCTCGTACCGTTTGACGACGCCCTGCCAAGTGGGAAAATAACACTCGTGTCGGGTTATCCTGTCCGCCAACTCATTCCATGCGCCATCAACGTTGTCGGCCAACTGGAGCAGCAGCTCGCAATCTGCCTCAACATCGTCCCCGATAAAGTAACCGTTGACACCTTCCTTGATGCCGTCCGGTGCCATTCCAATCCGTCGGCTCAGTATCGGGGTCAACGTGGCCGCGGCCTCCGGCAGGTTGGCCGGCCCTCCCTCGTTGTGGCTCGGGACAAGGAGCGCGTCAATGGAATGGTAGAGTTGGTTGTACAAGTGATATGGCAGATGTTCGAAAGAGGTGGCCGCAAAACCATAAAACTCGGCCTGCATCTGCGAAAGATACCGATCCTCGCCAACGAAAAGGAACGTGAATTTCTCCGGTGGCAACCTTCTCCACAGCTCCGCTATACAATCGTCGCCTTTGCAGTTATTGGCATAGCGCCTTGAAAAAACCCCGAGCCGTAGCTTGCCGTCGCTTTTTTTCAAGCAGGCTTTCGGGGTAAAGACGGATTCGTTGTATCCGTGAGGTATGATAGTCGTATTCGTAAACCCGCGCTGGATGAGGAAGTCCTGCTGCGAACTATTCAGGCATACGATTTTCGCCGCATTGGCGTACGCGTTGGCAAAAATGGCGTATTCGGTTGCGGCGTCGTAGCTGTTCAAATCCGAATGAACCGTGACTACGGATTCCTTGCGCAACCCTCTGTGTTCCAGCTGCGGCCGGTGATAGTGGTATACATCCGCGTCATCCATCGGTTTTATCGATACCGCGTAGCTGAATCGCGGACCAGCGTAGTGCAGGAAGTAGCCAAGGATGGCGTCAAATATGTGGCTGTGAATGTCCGCCGACATAACGTGATTGACAATGATATTTTTCCCCATTTCCTCAGGACTCCCAGATTTACGTTGAAACTATTCCTTTTCGATTTCCCGACTCACAACAATAATGTCTGGATTATGAATGGTCATATTATTATAATCCTTAGTTGATTACGAGATGAAAAACACTGCGCTGGGGAACCGTCGACATGAAAAGAAGGCTCAAAAGGCTGTATCTAGGCTACCGACGCCATTCCAGCAACCTTTTTGTCTCCCTTCCCGCCTTTCTCGAGCAGCGTTTCTCATACTTTTCCGTGCTAAGGCGCATCTACCGTATATTGCCCGGCCAGCTGCATGTCCGCTTTTTTGTGATCTTGTTGCTCTCGCTGATCCGGGCGGTTGTGGAAACATCGTCCATCTTTGTCATCTCGCTTATGGCTCAGAGCGTCTCATCCCCCCAATCGATCAGGGCGCGGTGGATCTACCGCACCATAGTCCCCTACCTTCCCGATTATTTCATCTTCCGGCTCACCGGCGACCGAACCCTTATCACCACCATGTGCATGTTGGTGGTAGGGTTTATAATCATGAAAAATATCACTGTCTGCATTACAATGGCGTATACAACTATTTTTTCGGAAAAAGTCGGCCTTTTTATCAGTCGGGAAGCGTATGCCCGCTTTTTGGCCAAGGATTATCTATGGCATATCTCCAAAAACAGTACTGACATGATTGGTCGGATCAATAATCGCGGTCACCTCTCGACCTTGACCGCATTGATTATCCAGATATTCAGCAACCTGTTATGCGGCGCCATGATGTTCATCTTCCTCTGTTCCATCAATTTCCGGCTCACCACAATGGTGGTGTCGATATTTTTCATCGTTTGTGTGGTCACCTACTGGGTGCTCCGGAACAAGATCGACCGCACCGGCACCGAATCGGGCCAGTTGGACACGAAACTGAACTGGGCCGTCCGGATGGTCACCCGGGGCATCCGCGAAATCATCATTTATCGGAAGCAGAGTGAATTTTTAGCCGGAATCACGGAAAACATCAACCAAAACATTTCGCGGAAAACGTTTCTCGCCGTTTCCGGCAACATCCCCGGTTGGTTTCTGGAGATAACCGGATTCTGTATCATATTCACTTCCATGGTTTACATGGTCGGCAACGACGAGCCCATGCCCAACGTCATCAGCGCCATGTCCATGCTTCTGCTCACCGCCTGGCGCGTCCTCCCCATGGTCAGCCGGAGCATGGGCATGGCGGTGCGCATCCGCGGCATCCGCTCCCGCGCCCTGTCCTGCCTCGAAATGCTGGAAAGCTTTGCCGGCGCGCCGGAGGAACCGGCGCCCGCCGATCCGGTGAAGCTCCTGCCCTATACCCGGACCATCGAGCTGCGCGACGCCGGCTTCCGCTATCCGAACAGCAAGGCGGACTGCATCAGGTCGCTGTCCCTCGCCATACGCAAAGGCGAGCATATCGGCCTCATCGGCAAGTCGGGCGCGGGCAAAAGCACGCTGGGCATGATGCTGGCGGGATTGTTCACGCCCGCTTCCGGGCACATGCTGGTGGACGGCCAGGAGATCGCCGCCGGTAACCTGGACGCCTACCGCAGCCGCGTCGGCTACGTGCCGCAAAGCCCGCTGCTTTTGCCCGGGACCATAGCCGACAACATCGCCCTGTCGAGCTGGGGTGAGGCGCGCGATGTGGAAAGGATTGAACAGGCGTGCCGGTTCGCGGCCATGGACTTTGTCCTGTCGGGGAAGAAGAGCCTCGATTTCGCGATTGGCGAGGGCGGCGACGGGCTGTCGGGCGGCGAAGCGCAGCGGCTGTCCATCGCCCGCGCCCTGTACACCAACCCGGAAATCATCATTTTCGACGAAGCCACCAGCTCCCTCGATCAGGAAAGCGAATCAGCCATCAACCGCTCCATCCAGTCGCTCCACGGCTCAATCACCACCGTCGTCATCGCCCACCGCCTCACCACGGTGGAAAATTGCGATCGGCTCATTTGGCTGGAAAACGGCCAGATCAAGGCGGAGGGGCCGCCGGCGGAAATACTGCCCCGCTACGCCGCCGAGCTTGGCAAAAAGGCTGTTGCCGCCGCGCCCACGAAAAAGTGATCTCGTTTCACTTGCCAAGCAAACGCTTGATCCCGCCGCGCAGCCGGCCGCCCGGATCGATCCGTTGTCGGAGCCGGTGGCGGGGATCAATCAGGTTGGCCAGACGGCGGTACAGCCTCAGTGCGGCCGACGGTTTCGGCCTCCCTATCTCGTAATCCCACCACATGCCCATGTACCCGCGCAGGAAGTTGTCCCCGCCGGTAAATCCTATCCGCCCGCTTCCCTTTGCCCCGATGCACGGTTCAAGGATGTCCCGCCAGAAATCGGATGCATAACACGCGTCGCCGATCATGACGTACTCGCCGGGCGCGGCGGGCATACCCGTTCTGGCCAGGTTCATGTGCAAATGAGAGACGGGAACCGCCTCCTTGCCGAAACAGGGCGCTTCGTGCAAAACACCCGAGGACAGGGCGGCGACGGTTCGCAGATTGCCGTCGCACAGCATGCGGTACATGTTTCCCCGCGCCGGCTTCATTTCGGGAAAGGAGCTGAGCAGCCAGCGGTTGTCGCACGCCTGGGCGGCCATGGGATGGGGTTTGTAGTAGACGTGGTCGTGCCGGTCGGTCAGGCGGCGCAGCGTTTCGGCGTGCCGGGAAAAATCGGTTATGCCGCCGTCCACCACCAGCGACAGATCCGTATCGGTCTGCCCGCAGATCAAAAGCGATCCCGGCGCGAACCGGAGTGCCGGATCCCGGGGGCGCGCGGCATAATACGCCCGGAGGCGATCGGCGGCGTCGCGGATGGCGTCTTCGCCAAGCATATGCGCCCGGAGCCGCGCCGCCACTTCCGGCAGGTTGGTCCGGAAGGCGAAATAGATGTCTTTCATGAATCTGATGGGGGAAACGCGCATGTCGACGAAGGGGATGTTTCGCCGTTCCATGACGCGGACGAGCGATCCCGCTTCGTGGCTGATCACCAGGGCGCCGGCAAAGCACTGGGCGAAATAGTCCGCCGCTTCTTCCCGGAATCGCCCCGAGACGATGCGGAGCCAATTTTCCGTCGAGACGACGTCATAGCCCGCCAACCGGTAGAATGCCTCGCGGTTGAAACGCTTGGCATTTCCGGCCAGTTCACAATCCGGCCGCATGCCGGTGGCGGCATGGATCAGGTCCCGGAACAGTGCATGCACGAGCCGGGTGGTTTGGTCCGCATAGAAGGGGTTGATCGCCTGGGTGCGCAGCAACTCGCCGAGCATCACGATTTCGGAAACACTGTCCATGGCGCACCTGTACGGCGAGACGGCTTGCAAGAACATCCAGTCAAAGCGAACGAATCTCGGCCAACACCCGCCGCCAGCCCCTTTTTTTGGCGGCGCCGAGAAAACGGTGCAGCGAAATGACAAACTCCCGGGGTCCCGTTTCCCGCAGGCGCGCGAGTATGCCGCCCGGGAGCCGGCCGCTTCGCCCGCCAGCGGCTGCCGGGCGATTCGGCCCGACCCGGGCGGCAATGTCGGCGGCGACGGCGGCCCGCAGCTCCTCCGATCCCTGCAGGTTGCGGAGCATCGCCGCGATCAGGTATCGGGAAAGGAACTCCACCCGTTCGGGCAGATCCGGGAGATCCGGTCTGGCGGCCGCCATCTCCCGCAGCATGGCCAGGACATCCAGCTGATTCGCCACATGCAACCGCGCCTTGTCCGGATCGGCAAAATACCGATCTGCCGGCTGAGCCGGCTGACGGTACAAATACACCGTTTCCCCGGTCTCGGCGTATGTTCCCGCCTGCAACCCGAGGGCAAAGGAAATCAGGAGATCCTCGGCGTAAAACAGGCGCTTGTCCCTGGGCAAATGTTCGGCCGCCCGATTCCAGGCGTCAAGCCGATACAGCTTTCCCCATACATTCCAGCCCCTGGCATTGCGCAAAATCGCCCGGGCAAAACCGTTCCCGTCCGCGACGGCGAAGGGATCGTATACCCGCAGCCTGGCGCCGGGACGGTCTTCCGCCAGGCTCCTGGTCCTGCCATGCACCATATCGGCCTGTTTTTTTTCCGCCGTCTCGTACAGCGCCCGCACCGCGTTCGGCGGCATGCGATCGTCGGAATCGCAAAACGCCACGTATTTGCCCCGAGCGGCCGAACAGCCCGCAAACCTGGACGCGTACGGGCCGAGGTTGGCGGGATTGGTGACGATGCGGACGCGCCGGTCGCGGCCGGCATACTCCGCCGCCACCTTTCCGGCGTTGTCGGGGGAGGCGTCGTCGATCACAATGATTTCCACCTCCCCGAAATCCTGCGCCAACAGGGAGTCGAGGCAAGCCGGCAGAACGCGCTCTGTCCGGTACACCGGGACGATTATCGATACCGGGGAAGGCGGCATGCCTGTTTTCGCTCCATCCGTCCAGCAAACAAAAAGAAAATAGTATCACCACCCCTTCCGGAGTGCAACCAAGGCATTACGCAAGCACGGCGGCGAATATCTCCAGCATTTCCCCGGTGATTTTCTCGCGGTTCAGGTCCGTCTCCACCTTTCGCCGGCCCAGCCTGCCCATTTCCCGTCGCTTCCCGGGGTCCCGGTAAAGCTGCTCCATGGCGTCGGCGAGCGCCGCCGCGTTCCGGGGCGGTATCAGCAAGCCGGCCCCGGTTCCCTCCAGTACATCCCGGCAGCCCGGCGCGTCGGTGGTGACGATCGGGCGCCCGCACGCCATCCCTTCTACCAAGGCCCGGGGAAAGCCTTCCCGATAGTAGCTGGGCAGGCAAACCGCGTGGCAGGAACGCAGCAATCCCGGCATGTCGCGGGAATGGCCAACCCAGGAAACAGCGCCCGATGCCGACCAGTTTCGCAACTGCTCCTCTCCGACGCTTCCCGGATTGCCGGCGTCGGGCTGTCCGGCCAGGATGAATTCCGCCTCCGGAATTTTGCCTTTCAGCATTGCCGCCGCTTCGACAAACTCGGCCACTCCCTTGTCCCACAGCATCCTGGCGGGCAAAACCACCCGGAACCCGCCGGTCGGCTCGGGCGCATAGGCGAATTCGTCCGTGTCCACGCCGGGGACCGGCACGATCCGCATGTGTTGCGGGGCGGTGACGCGGCGTTCGAGGAACGCTTCCCGATCGGCGGCGTTCGAGAAAACCAGCATATGCCTTTTTCCGCGCAAAAGCGTGGCCAGCGTCGTCAGGGTCAGCGCGCGCGGGATCGTCCGGCCAATCGACTTGTCGGCGAACAGATAGCCGAGGCCGGTTATGGTGGCGACCACGCCGCACGGAAGGCCGGCCGCCGCCATTGTCGCCACCAGGACGCTTTTCAAGGCTATCGGATTGACCAGATCGGGATTGATTGTTTTCATGATTCGGCGAAGCGCCCGGGCTTCGCCAAGCACCCGCAGCGGGTTGACGCTTTTGCGGGTCAGGGTCATGGCGTGCACCCGCACCCCGGCGTCTTCGACGGTTTTCCTATCGCCTTCGCTGTCCAACGCAAGGGCGGCGTGTGCCTGGACATCTCCGCCTGTAGCGGCCAGATGCAGATGATGGTTGATGAAAGCGGCGCTCGATGCGCACACATAGAGGATGGTCTTCGCCAAGGGCTCCCTCATGTCCACTCTCTTGACCGCCTCTCGGTGGTGCTATTGAGTCCGATGCTTCAAAAGAGACATCCGATTCGAGATGTAGCCGAGGTTCATTCCAATGGATTCCGGCCAAACCTCCC
>JAVBRW010000447.1:0-4189 GCA_031547475.1 Planctomycetota bacterium | reverse complement strand
GGGAACGGCGGGTAGTGAGGCCTCCCAAGGCACCCCGGGGATTATCTTGACCGGAGATCCCCAACCCAGGGCTCCCTTACAAAGGAGCCCACCCGACCCTTCGGGCCCCGGGCAGGATCCGCCGGGGCTTCCGGACCTTTTCTTTGGAAAGGAACGGGGATGTTCATTGAATCATGCCCGGCATTCCTTCCGCCCATTCCGATTTTTCCCTTTCCACAAAAGGGATTGCATGAATAATATTGATGGTTTGTCATAATAAAGCAAGAGTCCTGCGTTCCGTCCGCAAATACTTGAAGGAGGCGGCGGAATTCGGGATAATGTATTGTCGTGTGGTTGTGTATTATGGCCTTGTAAGAGTGGAGTGAAGATTTGCCCATATTGCCTATAAAAAAATACCCCGATCCCGTTTTGCGCGAACCGTCGAAACCGGTGACGGTGATTGATGAAAAGTTGCGGAAACTCGCGGCCGACATGATCGAGACCATGGAGGCCGCCAACGGCGTCGGACTGGCGGCGCCGCAGGTCGGCGTCGGCTTGCGGATGGCGATTGTCGATTTCGATCCGGAAAACCGCGATCCCCGGGTTCTCATCAATCCGGTCATCGTCAAGCGCGGCGGCCGCAAGGAAATCGGCGACGAAGGTTGTCTCAGTTTTCCCGGCCTCCGCAGCCAGGTGAAGCGGAATCCGCGCATCGTCTGCGAAGCGCAGAACCTGGACGGCGAGATTGTCGAATACCAGTGCGAAGGCCTGCCGGCCCGCGCCGTCCAGCACGAATTGGATCATCTCGACGGCATGCTGTTCATCGACAAGGTCGGCCCGTCGGACAAACTGTCGTTGCGGGACGAGTTGGCGGAAATGGAACGGAACTATTCCGACCTCGACCCGGAAAATATCAACAAGGAATCCTGACCGAAACGCTTTCCATCATGCGGACAAAACCCATGGAATTGCTCGCCCCAGCCGGAGATCTCCCCTGCCTCGAAGCCGCCATCGAGGCGGGGGCCGACGCAGTCTACCTCGGATTGTCGCTGTTGAACGCCCGGCGGGGCGCCAAGAATTTCACCCCGGCCGAACTCGCGCGCGCGGTCGAACTCGCCCGCCGCCACGACGTCGCCACCCACCTGACCATGAACATCGACATTTCCCGCCGCGAGACCGGCGCCGCCGCCCGCATTCTCGCCATGGCGCGGGATGTCGGCGTCGACGCAATCATCGCCCGCGACTGGGCGGTGGCCGGGCTGTGGCGGGTCATGGCCGACGCGGCGGAGGCGGCGGGCACATCCTATCCCGCCCTCCACCTCAGCACCCAGACGGCCGTCACCAACCCGCACGGCGCCCGCATGGCGAAGGAAATCGGCGCCGCCCGGGTGGTGCTGGCCCGCGAGTTGTCCCTGGACGAAATACGCCAGATCGCCGCCCTGGGCGAACTCGAAATCGAGGTGTTCGCCCAGGGCGCCCTGTGCTATTCGATTTCCGGCCGGTGCCTGATGTCCAGTTGGGGCGGCGGCCGCAGCGGCAACCGGGGCTTGTGCACCAGCCCGTGCCGCGTGCCGTGGGCCATCGACGGCGAGACGGTGGGGACGGCCATGTCCATGCGCGATCTGGTGACGGTCGACCGCCTCGGGGAACTCGACGCCGCCGGCGTCGACGCGCTGAAAATCGAGGGCAGGCTGAAAAAGCCGGAATGGGTCGGCGAGGCGGTCGGCCTGTACCGCCAGGCGCTCGGCCCCCGGAAAATCCGCAAGGACAGCCTCGAGGTCGACACCAACACCGTCGCCCGCGCCCGCAACCTCGCCGCCTATGCCGGCCGCGACTCGACCTCCGCCTACCTGGACGCCAGCTATTCCGGCCTCACCGGGGTATCGGCGAGGAAATCGGCCCGCGCCGCCGACGACGCCATCGAGGACTTCCTGTCGGCCGGGCCGATCAATCGCCGGCCGGCCGAACCCCGGGACGGCGGCTATTCGCTCGAAATCACAGTCCGGGACAAGGGCGTGTCCTGCCGCTGCACCTACAACGGCCGCAGCGAAAGCTGGCGCATGCCCAAGACCCGCATCAAGCGGGAGAAAAAGGCGGTGGCGGTCGAGGACCTGTTCCAAAGCCTCGCAACCTCGCCGTTCGGCGAGGTCAAGCTGGGCGAACGCTATTCGAACGAGCTCGATTTCATGCTGCCGCCCCGCAACGTCAAAACCATCACTTCCGCCATCGGCGCCTTCATCAACCGCCTGACCGGCCACGCCGACGACGGCGTCGACGCCGTCCTGAAAGCGCCGCTGCCGGACGAAATGCGCGCCCCCCTCGCCGCACCGGAGCCGCATCCGGACAACCGCCGCCAGTTGGGCGATCGCCCGAACCAGGCCAGGGTGTCGGTCAAGCAGTTGAATTCGAGCCTCCTGCCCGTGCTCCACGACGTCGAGCTGGTGGTGCAGCACGCGTCCTTGTCGGACATGGACTTTGTCGCCAAGTTCGTCGAGCCCGAGGAGATCATCGTCTCCTTCCCCGACATCTATTTTCCGGGCGAAGCGTCGGCCATGATGCAGTTGGCCGAATACTGCAAGGCGAGAAACATCCGGATGGAAGCCAATTGCTGGGGATCGGTCTGGCTGTGCCGGCAACTGGGCATTCGTTTCATCACCGGCCCCGGCCTGCCGATCCTGAACCACCTCGCGGTCAAATGCCTGCGCGATCTCGGCGCCGAGGGCGTCACCGTCTCGATGGAGGCGGATCGCCAGCAGATCGAGGACGTATCGGCCTCCGCCTGCCTGCCCCTGAACCTCATCGTCTACGCGCGGCCGGTTCTCGCCTACACCCGCATCCCGAAGGGCGGCCTGCTTCCGGGCGGCCGGTCGGAGCCGGACGGCGCCTGGACCGATCGCCGGGGCATCGCCCTCCAGCCGGAGGCGGCGACATCCATCACCGTTTTCCGCAGCCTCACAGCGTTCGACTGGAAGTTCCTGGTCAACCAGAAAATCCGCGTCGCCAACCTGGCCATGGATTTGTCCGGTGAATCGTTCCCTCTCGAAGCCTGGAAAAAGTTCATCCGCCCGGGCGGCAAGCAGGGCTTCCTCTTCAATTACGACCGGGGCCTGAAATGAGTTTCCGCGCCGCCTACAGCCCCGACCTCGCTCCCACGCTGCAACAGGCGTCGGAGGCGTATCGCCGTCACGACGATCCCGCTTTCCGCGCCTATTTGGAAAAAGCCGTCGCACTGGCGCCGCACCGCCTGGATCTCCAGTTCAATCTCGCCCACCACCATATCCAGACCGAAAACCCTGGCGCGGCGCTGGACATTTTCGAAAGCCTGGCGGAGAAAGCGCCGACCGACCTCGACGCGCTCGCCTGCCTTGCGCACTGGGCGCGTTTCTGCAGCCATGCCGACCTGTTCAGCGACGTACTCGACCGGCTATACGACATCAAACCGGCGCTGGCGAATGACATGATGTGGATGTGGGAGGAGATTGATCGCCGCCTCGACGCGCCGGTGCGGGACGCGCTGCCGGACGCGGGCGGATGCGAAGGCCCGATCGCCATCGTGACGCTGGGCTTAGTGCTGAACCCGGACGGTTCCATGCGCCCCGCCCTGATCGAGCGTTTGGAAAAAACGCTGGAAGCGGCGGCCGCCTTCCCCGGCGCGCCCATCATTGTCAGCGGCGGCGTGCCGAAATCGGGCCGGGTGGAAGCGGTGGAAATGCGGCGCTGGCTGGTCGAGCGCGGCGTCGGGCCGGCGCGGATTCTCGAGGAAGGCTATGCCCGCGATTTGTTGGAAAACATCGTCTACGCGCGGCAAATCCTCGATCAAATCGGCGCCGGCGCCGCCATCGTCATCACATCCGCCAACAATGTCCGCCGCGCCGGCGCCGCGCTGGCCGTCAACGCCCGCGTCTCCGGTTCCCGCCTGGCCGTTCCGGACGCGGTGGCCGCGTCGGGCCGGACGTTCGAGTCGTTCAAAAACGACGGAAGCGACCGCCTCAAACTCTACCGCGACGCCATCCGCGCCTACGGCGTGCCGATGATGCGGACGTTCCCCGAACTGGTGGAGCGGTGAGAAAATATCGTTCAACGGTAGGGGCGGGCCCTGTGGGCGCCCCCCCCCCCACCCCCCGCCACACCCCCCCCCCCCGCCCAAAAAACAAAAATAACCCAAAACCCCCCCCCGCGGCCCCCAGGAGAGGAGAAGTGATAAAAGGTG
>JAVBRW010000044.1:0-8273 GCA_031547475.1 Planctomycetota bacterium | reverse complement strand
CACGAAATTTAATTGGCCGAACCGCCGGCCAATTAAACATCATGTCCCCGTAATCCTCACGTTTTCGGTTGCATTCCTTATTGTTATGCCAGTCGATACCATTCGCCGCCGCGCCGGTATGCCCCTCTCGCAGGGAACCGCGACGTTGCACTTGCCGCAGCCGTAATACGGGCGGTGCCGCTCCATGACCCGGTCGAGCACCGCCGAGCACGCCGCCTTGTCCTTCGGTTTGCCGGGCGACAGAGCCCCGACGAAGCAGCGCCTCACGCAGGCGCCGCAATGGGTGCAGTACTCGTCGTGGCGCGCGTAGGGGCGCGGGTCCGGCGGCAGGGCGAGGGAGGTCGCCACGCTCCCCAGCCGGCCGGCCGTGCCCTTTTCGGTGATAATCCCGGCCGACAGGCCGAACGTCCCGAGACCCGCCGCGAGGGCGACGTGGCGCTCCGACCAGTTGCTGGTGAAGCCGGGAACCTGCCTGCCGTCGCCGAGCCGGCCGGCCGGCTTGGCCCTCGACCAGAACTCGGGACTGAGGGAGGGCGCCACCGCCCGGTGGCCCGCCCGCCGGAGCGTCTCCACGAGATGGGCGCAGAGCTTGTTGACGCAGGTCTGCCCTTCGATGCGGGCGTGGAGCCATTCGCTGGACGGCCAGTCGTCCGGCGCCGCGCGGTTCGAGGCAACCACCTTCTCGGTGAAGGGCAGGAAAAAGGAAATGACCGTTTCCGCCCCGGCCAGCCACTCGCCCGGCAGGCGGAAATGCGGGCCAACCGCCTCGGGGTGGCGCAAATCCTCGAAAAAGGGATCCTGCGCCCGGGCGAATCCCATGAGCGGTTTCCCGTAGATGGCCATGCCGATCAGGTCCGGCCGGAGGGCGGCGCTTTCCGGCACCCGGTTGGATTCCGAACCGGCGACGAAGGCCGCGGCCGTATCGAGAAGTTCGTTCTTGTCCATTGCCGATTCCTCGGAAAACGTCAGTTCCTTGGGGAAAAATCTCCAGCCGTCCGCACCGCGGCTCCACCGTCCGTTGCCGTTCGCACCGTGGTTCCACCGTCCATTGCCGTTCGCACCGTGGTTTGGATGCGCTTTTCCAGCGTTTCCGGGGCGAAGCCGCAGAGGGCGCCGATCTTCCGCAGGCGATCCCCGGCCTCGCCCGCCATCAATCCCGCCGGGTCGCCGGCGATGAGCCGCGCCAGGGGGAGTCCCAGGAAATCCCAGAACTCTATGGCCGGCAGAATCGCCTGCCGCAGGTCGAAGCCGGCCCGGCTGGAGAATTCCGCCAATTCGAGGGCCGGCAGCCGGACGAGGGCGGCCGGCCCGGGATCGGCTTCCCCGGCCAGCGCCCGCCGCAGCTTCGCCAGCCCCATGCCGAGCGCGAGGGCGAAGGCGCTTGCGGAGGGGTAGCCGTGGATGCGGTTGTGCCGGGCCCGGGGCGGCAGCCATTCCTTCCCGTCCTCGAGGGCGAGGGGAACGAGGGAGGCGAACCACTCCGGTTCGGAAAGCCGGCCCAGCCATTCCAGGATCTCCAGCCCGACCAGGTAGATGTAGCGGCGCGGCGGCTCCAGGTCGGGTCCGAGGCCGAGTTCGGCGGCGGCGTCCAGGGGCCGGCGGAAGGCGGCGAGGACGTCGTCGCCGAAGGACATGGCGCCGACCGCCTCGAACAGGACCTGGTGCATCTCCTGCTCGAAGGCGTTGGTGACGATGCCGGCGATATGGCCGGGGACCGGGGCCTGGTTCTTCCGCGCCCGGTTCAGGAAGGGGACCGCCCTCGCGCCGAGCCTGGCCGCCTCCTCCATCAGCTCCGCCTCCTGTTCCCCGGAGAAGCGCCGGTACAGCATGCCCCGGATCGCCTCGGGAACGCGCTGGATGGAGATGCCGCGCTTCCCGAAGCGGTCGAGAAGCTCCTGGCGCTTCATGCGGCGGGTTTCCGACTCCATGTCCCGGAGCCACGAGAAGTCGGGATTGGCGGCGAAGGGCAGGGTTCCCGGTTCCCTGGCCGGATCGCCCTGGATCTCCTCGTAGCCGTAGAGGCCGACCCCGGAGTTGTCGAAGTCGTCCAGCCTCGCGACCCAGGAGGTCCTGATGAAACGGTCCAGCCGCTCGTCCCGGCAGACGAAGGAGCCCCAGGACACGCCGCGCGCCTGGTTGTCGGAATAGGCCACGGTCCCGGTGCGGTCCGCCAACTGCCAGCCCAGGCGATCGGCGGGTAATCCGGCGGCGAGGCAGATGGCCATGCCGCCGGCAATCTCCCGCACGGAATGGCGGCTGGGGAGGACGAGCTTTCGGAACACGCCGCCGCCATCGGCGAATTCGGGGAGGTTCGACTTGGCCGCCGCCAGCTCCTGCTCGAGGAGGAGGGCGGGATCCCCGTCCTGCCAGGGCTGGACGAGTTCGGCGGCCCGGAGGGCGTAGCGCATGTTCTGCACCGGCTCCAGGCCCGACAACTCGTCGAAGAACCAGCCGCAGGAGGCGTACATGAGCATGGCGTTGTGGAGCGCCTCCATGATGCGCCACAACCGCTCGATCTCCTCCAGCGTCAATTCGCGCCGGGCGTGGCGGCGGATATAGGCGAGGCGCGATTCCGGCTCCGGCCGCAGGATGACGGAAATGTAATCGTTCCTCGCCTCGTGGACGTCCCACAACAGCGGCGCCAGTTCGCGGCGCGCGACCTGTCTGACCCGGCCGCGGACCAGATCGAACGCGTCCCGCAACGGCCCGCGCCAGCGCTGGTTCCAGCCCTTCGGCGCCGGCGGCGTGCAGCCGCAGTCGCGGAACCAGCGGCCCATGCCGTGGCTGCAGCTCCAGGACGAACCGCGCCCCTCCTCGCCGTTCCACAGCTTGACTTCCCACGACGGCGGATTGTCGCGGATAAACCCGCCGGCCGAGACGATTTTCAGGCCGAGTTCCGGCGCGATGGTCCGGTACAGGCGGGACAGGGCGATTTCGCCGCTTTTTTCGTGGTGGCCGTAAATTTCGCCGTCGGTTACGATGGACACCAGTTGCGCGCCCGGCAGATCCGGCTTGTAACAAGCTTCGATCTCGCGGGCGAGATCGTCCGGGCGGTTGAGCAGGTGATCGAACGACACTTTCAGATTGAGGCCGGGCGTGTAGAAAATGATGTCCAGGCTCCGGTCGAAATGGGTGCGGCCGCCGAGGTCCGTCTCGAACAGCCGGTAGGCGCGGCGGGTGTCGATGGATCCCATCGACACGTCGCGCCACTCGGCCTGCCCGAACGGCCGCGCCACCGACGCCTGATTGGGCGACAGGATGACATAGCGAACGCTTCGGTCGATAAGGGCGCGAACCGTCTCGGGATCGATGCCGCACTCCGGCAGCCACATGCCGGCCGGGTAAAAGCCGAAGCGGTGGTGGAATTCGCGGAGGCCCCAAATGATTTGCGCATGGCGGTCGCGGGCGTCGGCCAGCGGCAGCATCATGTGGTTGTACGCCTGCGCCATGGCGAAGGTGTGGTCGAAAAGGGCGGCCTCGCGCAAATGCCGGATAAGTTCGGGATGGGTGCCGGCGGCCCAGGACAGGAGGGTGGGGCCGAAATTGAACGAGGTGTGGGCGTAGTTGTTGTACAGCTCGCCGATCTGGCCGTGCGCGTTGTAGACGCGGCTGCGGGCCATGGGGACATAGCATTCGTCGGCGATGCGGCTGTTCCAGTTTTCCCACGGCGCGGCGGAGTACTGCGGATCGATGGCGCCGGTCCAGGGGTTTTCGCGCGGCGGCTGGTAAAAATGGCCGTGGACCAAAAGACAGCGCTCGCCTTGGGACATGACGGACCTCCCGATAAGAAGGGAATTCGGGGACATGTTGCGCGATTGGCGGTTCAATTGCGTTACGTGTCCCCGAATTCCGGGCAAACCCGGCGAATTCAGGCTGAATTGCCAGGTCGTTCCGGATTACGGGGACACGTAACGCAATTGAACCGCCAATTGCGCAACATGTCCCCGCAATCCAAAATCCGATACCAGTATAGCACAAGGTAACCATTCATGCCAGAACCCGTTCCCTTCCCTGAATTACTGGCCGCGTTCCAGAGCGATCCTTTGTCCCTTGTCGGCAAGGTCCCGGGCATATGGCTGGTCGACAAGCCTCCGGGACCGAGCAGCAACCTGGTCGTGGTGCGCTCGCGGAAAACCGTGGGAACCAAAAAGATCGGCCACGCCGGCACGCTCGATCCGATGGCGGAAGGGCTTCTCGTCCTGTTGGCCGGCAATGCCACCCGCCTGTTCGATCATATGCAGGAATACGCCAAAACCTATGTCGCGACCTTCGAACTGGGGAAACGGACCGACAGCCAGGACGCCACCGGCCAGCCGCTGGCGGACTGGACGCCCGACCGACCGCCGCCGGCCGATCGGGCGGAAGTGGAGAACGCATTGGCCGCGTTCGGTGGGGAAATCCTGCAAATCCCGCCCATGCACAGCGCGCTGAAACAGGACGGACAGCCCTTGTACAAGCTGGCCCGGAAAGGGATGGAAGTCGAGCGCCGGGCGCGCCCGGTGACGGTGCACAGGCTGGATTTGCTCGAATTCGACGGCAGGCGCGGCAGACTGGAAATGGATGTGTCGAAAGGATTTTACGTCAGAACGCTGGTTGACGATCTCGGCCTCGCCCTCGGCTGCGGCGCCGTCATGACCGCGCTCAGGCGCATGCGGATCGGGCCGTTCCGGGTGGAGGACGCGGTACGGTTCGGATCGTAAAACATTCCCCGCGTCCGATAACATTCGATTGACACCGACGCCATCCTTGTGCATAATGGGTGCCGCCATTTGAATATATTTGCAAAGGAACGCTATGCCATTCCGGACCGCTTACGCCCAGGCGGAAACAGACAACACCGTCGACAACGCCCGGCGTGCCGCGGCTTCCATCAAACACGAACTCGCTTCCGCTCCCGCATGCGTTGTCCTCTACTTCGCCTCCACCCGCTACAACCCCCATGTCCTCGCGCAGGAAATGCGGGAAGCATTCCCCGACGCACTCACCCTCGGTGCCACCGACGCGGGGGAAGGGTGCGACGACAAGCTGATGAACAACTCGGTGGTCGCCATGGCGTTCGATCCCGGCGAATTCGATCATTGCCGTTTCGGCATGATCCTGGGGAATGGTCAAACCGCCAGCCCGGAGGAGGGCATTTTCTCCTCGCCCGAGGAATGCCTGGCCCATCTCGCGCGGGATACCGGCCGGACCGTCCTCGATCTCGACTACCGCGAATACGTGGGACTCGTGCTGGTCGAATGCCTGACCCCGTACTCCGAAAGCCTTATCCATCGCGTGGGCGAATTGACCAACGTCATCTTCGTCGGCGGCGTCGCCGGCGACGACGACAAGCACCAGAACGAGCAGGTGGTGTTCTACAACGGCAAGCCGTACAAGAACGCGGCCGTCATGGGCCTGATGAAACCGAAAAACGGTTTCGGCCTCGCCAAAACGCAGGCGGTGGAATTGACCGGACAAGTCATGACCGTCACCCGGGCGGACGAGGAAAAACGCATTGTCTGGGAACTCGACAACCAGCCGGCGTCGGAAGTCTACGCGCGACTGGCCAACGTCCAGCCCGACGCGACCGACAATTACCACTTCGCGACCTTTCCCCTCGCGCTGGTGGCGGACGGCGAGCCGTTTCTCCGCGCCGCCATACAGCAGGTGGAAGGGGGGGGCCTCCTGATGTTCTGCACCGTCAAGGAAGGCATGCGGCTGGCCGTAACCCGCTCGGGCGACGTGATCGGGACCACCGCCGCCGCGCTGGAACGGAAACGCGCCGAACTCGGCGGCATCAACGGCATCATCCATGTCAACTGCACGGCCCGCCACGGCATTTTGCGGAGAACCGGCAAAGAGGCGGAATTCGCCAAATTGTTCCGGGGCATTCCCGTCATATCCTTTTCCTCCTACGGCGAAATCTACATTGGCCCCGTCTCCATGACCTCGACCATGATCCTTTTCCGCTAGGCCGACTCCCTTTCCCATTGGATTGCCATCCCATGTTGTCGCTTGCCTGTCCGGCCAAAATAAACCTGTTCCTCGAAGTGACGGAAAAACGCGCCGACGGCTACCACAACCTCGAATCCGTTTTCCTCGCCATCGATCTGGCCGACACCCTGGCCGCATTTCCGGCGGAAAGCAACGCCATCACGCTCGAATGCGATGCGCCGGGCGTTCCGCTGGACGAAAACAACCTGATCGTCAAAGCCGCCTCCCTGCTCCGGCGGGAATCCGGCGCCGGGGGCGGCGGGCAAGGCATACGCTTTGTCCTGGACAAAAAAATCCCCATGGGCGGCGGGCTAGGCGGCGGCAGTTCCGACGCCGCGGCCGCGCTCCGCCTTGCCAACCGGATATGGAACGCGGGCCTGGCGGACAGCGATCTCGCCGAATTGGGCGGACGGCTCGGCTCGGACGTGCCGTTCTTTTTCCGCCGGGGGGCCTGTCTGTGCCGGGGCAGGGGAGAGATAACCGCACCCCTGCCGCCTCCGCCGGAGGGCCTGGCAATCGGCCTGGTCGTCTCCAACATCCATTCCGATACCGCCGCCGCCTATCGCGGCCTGCGTTTGCCCGCGCCGGGCGAGCGCCGGTCAGCCGGGGCATTTGTCCGCGCCATGGCCGCCGGCGACATCGCCGCCATGGCCGGAGCCGCATTCAACCGGTTCGAGAAAACCGTGTTCGCCGCCCTTCCCGAACTCGCCGCCATACGCGATGTTCTGACCGCCGCGACCGGGCTGGCGGTCCGCATGAGCGGCAGCGGATCGGCGTTGTGGTTTTTTGGAAACGCGGATGATATAAGCGACATTATGTCGCATAATAATGATTGGCGAGCATTGGCGGAACAACGTACTATACGGATCCTGCCGGCAGGAGTATGGAAAGGATTATAAAAAAGGATTTGTTGCCCGACTGGGGCGCCCGTTACGGCGGGGAAGAGTTTTTCGTCTGTTTCGTCGGCGTCAACCTGCCGACCGGGAAAACCATTCTCGAACGCATCCGGCAACACATCGAGGAAAACCTGATCGTGACGGACGACGGTCAGTGCATCGCGGTGACGGTGAGCGTCGGGCTTGCCGAATTGCGGCCGGGTGAGAACATGGACGGGCTGATCGAACGCTGCGACGCACTTCTCTATCAGGCGAAGCGCACCGGGAAGAATAGAATAGAAATCAGCGCCGAGCAGCTCGCAAGCGTTCCAACCCGTTCTCCAGTACTCGTGTAGGACAGGCCAGGTTGATCCGCTCGAACCCGTCGCCGCCCTCGCCGAAAATATAGCCTTCGTCCAGGAACAAACGCGCCTTTTCGACCATGAACTTTTCCAATTCCGCATTGTCCATGCCCCATTGGCGGAAATCGAGCCAGATGAAATAGGTGCCCTCGTGCGCGAAAACCCGCACCTCGGGGAAGTGTTCGGCCATGAATGTCCGAACCAGTTCACCGTTTCCATGGATAAGTCCGAGCGCCGCGTCCAGCCAGCCTTCGCAATGTTCGTAGACTATCTGGCAGGCGGCGAGGCCAAGCTGGTTGGCGCCGTGGCGGCCGCTTTCCGCATGCACCCTGGTGAATTGCTGACGGAGTTCCGGATCGCTGATGACAATGTTCGAGACTTGGAGGCCGGCGATATTGAACGTCTTGGACGGCGCCGTACAGATGATGGATCGCGCGGCAAATTCGGGGGAAAGGGTGGAAAAAACCGTGTGCTTGTGCCCGGGCATGACGAAATCCATGTGGATTTCGTCGGACAGCATAAGCACGTTATGTTTCAGGCAGATTTCGCCGAGCCGCTCCAGTTCTTCCCGCCGCCAGATGCGCGCCACCGGGTTGTGCGGGCTGCAGAAAATAAGGAGTTTCGTTTTCGGATCGGCAACCGCCGCTTCCAGCCCGGCGAAATCCATGGCGTAGCCGCCGGCGTTTTCCATTAATTGCACCGCCAGCGCCCGCCGGCCGTTTTCCACGATGGAACGGCGGATGGGATAATAGACCGGCGGCATATAGACGACGCCGTCCCCGGGCTCCGTGTACGCCCGCACCGCCGCGCACATCGCCGGCACCACGCCGTCGAAGGTGACCAGCCATTCCGAATCCACCGCCCAGCCGTGCCGCCGCTTGAACCAGTCCCGCACCGCGCCCCGGTAGGCGGGGGTGGGCGCGGTGTAGCCAAGAATATTCTTGTCTATATATTCCTTGAGGCGCGAGACCAGTTCGGGCGGATTTTTCAGTTCCATGTCGCCGATGGAAAACGGCACGATGCCAGCCGGGACGGCCGGATCGATTTCGCGCATGGCGTTCCA
>JAVBRW010000309.1:0-10214 GCA_031547475.1 Planctomycetota bacterium | reverse complement strand
CCAACAGCACCACCACTTCGCCCTCGCGGACATTGAAACCGACCTTGTGGAGGGCCAGCGTCCCGGGAAAACGCTTGGTGATGCCGGTCATTTTCAGCAGGATTTTGTCGTTGGCCATGTACGCTGCTCCATAGCTGTTTATGGTGCGAAGGGCAATCTACTTGTTCCCGCGCGGATAAATGGCGTCCAGGGCGGCGACGGCTTTCCGGGCGGCGGTGTCGCCGTCGGGAAGGGCCAGGCATTCGACCGACACGTACCCCCGGTATCCGGTATCCTTGAGAGCGGCGAAAATGGCGCGGAAATCCAGCGCGCCGGTGCCGGGATAGAGCCGTGTATTGTCCGCGACATGGACGTAGCCGATATGCTTGCCGCAGGCGCGGATGGCGCCGGGCATGTCGGTTTCCTCGATATTCATGTGAAAGGTGTCGATGTGCAGCTTGAGCCGATCGCTCTTGAACGGCTCGATATAAGCGAGAGATTCCTTTACCGTGTTCAGGTAGTTGTTTTCGTAGCGGTTGATGATTTCGAGAACAATGTCGACGCCCTTTTTCTCCGCGACGGCGAGCACCTTGTCCATGCACTCGCGGAAGCGCGCGTCATACACCCCGCGATTCGCCATGTCGGGAATGGCCCCGCGAAGACTGCCGATGATAATGACGGAACCGAAGCGGGCCGCGACATCGACAAACCCCAGGACCCGTTCCACCGCCTGCGCGCGAATCGATTCCGAAGCGTCGATGAAATTCAATCCGTCTATGCGTTTCGCCATGCCGGTCGCCAGGGCGGAAACTCCGATGCCTATTTTCGCCGCGCAATCCGCAATGGCGTCGACTTTCAAAAGGGAGGCGTCACGGGTATGGATTTCCACCGCGTCATAGCCCATTTTCCGGGCCTTTTCCATCGACGCCGTCAGTTCGCCCCGGAACAGCACCGGTTCCATCGGCAATGCCTCCTCGGCCATGGCAACGGCAAATTTCATTTGTCAGTCCTTTCAATAATCGCGGTGTTCCTTGTATGTTTCCCACATGCAAGGAAGTTTTCCCGTAAAGAATACCGTATACGAAGAATGCGTAGATAAAAAAGAATGGTTCTACGCTCCTTTATCTTTTGCAACAATTTCATGTATGACACGAAACTAATACAAAAGGCACAGGCGAAAAGTGTGAACGGCTTAGGGAATAGAATGGAGTATATGTCTTTTTGCGCAGTGATAAGAATACCGTATTCCGAATTATCACTTCAGAATACCTCATTTTTTTTCACTGTCAACCCATTTTTGGAGGATTGTGCCTTGCCCTGAAAACCGGATTGAGCGATCAAAACCCGAAACATTTGAATGTAAAGAGGATGTGAATAGAACAGTGTCGGAAAAATTTTTACAAGGAATACCGTATACGATGTATCGGCAAAATTTCCCCGACTCCCGAGTTTGGCTTGACAGAGGCGAAAAGGGGAATTATAGTGAATGAGGAGTGGCTTTCGTATACGGTACACTATTTTCCCGGAGCAGGCATGACCATTGACAACACAACCGCAAATTCGCCAACCATTTGGACAACCGAAAAGCTGCACGATCGCGCTTATCAGGAAATCAAAAGCAAAATAATGAGCCGCGAGCTTGCGCCGGGGGAACGCCTGGTCGATTCGCAACTGGCGGAAAAATACGGCATCAGCCGGACCCCGGTCCGGGACGCCATCCGCAAGCTGGTCGAGGAGGGCTTGGTCGTCAGCAGTTCGAAAAAGGGATTTTTCGTTTTTAAACCGCGTGCCAAGGACATTGTGGAGATTTTCGAGTTGCGGCTGATTCTCGACAAGGCGGTGGTGACGAAGATTATCACCGAAATGCTGCCCAGCAATTATTCCCACTACATGCGGGAGCTCCAGCGGATTTCCGACCTGGTGGAGGAAGGCAATGCAAAAGGCCGCGCGCACTTCCCCCACTACGACGAGGCATTTCACGGCAACTTGATCCAGTTTTCCAGCAACACCCGCATCATCAACATCTACACCGAAAACCAGGCGCAAATGAAAGGCTTCCGCATCCAAACCTCCATCAACCAGGAACGTTTTGAAAATGCCACCGCAATGCACCGCGAATTGCTGGCCGTCATCAAAAGCATGGATTTGGATGCGGCCATCCGATCCGTCGCCGCCCACGTCGAAGTGGCCCGAAAAGACGCGCTGGCCGATTATACCCAGGAAGATGAAGACTAGCTCCCCCCTATTTCCGCCACGAGTGAATGACATCCTGCAACCGCATCGCTTCATCGTAATCCTTCGGGACCATAAAGAAGAACAGGCCGACCGGATCGAGGTTGTCGCGGAGGCAGGCCAGATCGTCCACCGTCAAATCGCCCCACATGATGAGGTTTTTGCGGGCGGTTATCTTTTTGAACTGGGGAATCATTTCCGGCACCGACGGCCCGCCGACATCCTTGTTGACCTGTATGGCTTTCAGCCAGTCGTTTTCCAGCAAATCGTCCAGGATGAAAAAGGAGGCCGGGTGCAGGTGGATGGCGGTGTAGTCGTAGCCCTTTGTCAGCACCGCCTCGGCCGGGCGGAGGAATTCGCGGTACATGGCGGGCGACATGATGGTGGACAAATCCTCCTGGTACCAGACGCCGGGGCCGGGCGTCCACACATGATAGAACCCGAGCGCCTGCCCGCCGTGGAAGGGCGGAACCAGCTTCTTCTGTTCCTTGATGATCCAGCGCTGAATCTCCGCCAGCTTGACGAACATGCGTTGCATGAGTTCGGGCTCGTCCGCCTGCGCCAGCACCATTTCCGCTTGGCCCAGCAGGGCGCCCATCATGTCGGCGGGCCCCCGGGTGATGGGCTGGCCGACTGTGAAACGGCCGTCCGCCAGCGTCACCAGCTTTTCGGTGAATTCGAGATATTTCCGCAGCCACGGGTTGTCCGGCCGCACTTCGATTGCTTCGATTTTTTCGGGCGAATCGAGCAAATGCTTGGTGATGAAGGCGTCCGGGCTTCCCGCCACTTCGCAGCCCAGCATCGCCTCCATCCAAGGAATGCTGGTATACGGCTCGGCCGTCCAGAAAGCGTCCTGCCCTATCGTTTCCGACTCCTGGAACAAACGCTCGTAGTCCGGCAGGAAATCGTCGACCACCAGCATGTCGGGCGTAATGATCTTGCCGGACACCAGAAGATGCCGCGCCGCCTTGAAATGCTTGCTGAGAAAAAAGTCCCGAGACGTCCAGTAAGCGGCCAGCGGACGTGCCATTTCGCGCCGCTCCCAGAAATCGCGGTGCAGGCGCAGGCGTTCTTCGATGGACAGTCTGTTTTTCCGGGGGGCGGGCATGGCATTCTCCTATTGCATGCGGTTTTTCGTTTCGGGGTCGGATACCTGATCGATGGACGACTGAAGCTGCTCGGCCATGACGATGCGCGCCTGCTTGCCGTCCCGCGTCTCGAACGCCCTGAGCAGGACGGAGTGGTAGTAAATGGCGTCCTTGTAGCCGAAAATACCGCTTACCCGCTGGTGGTTGCGCTGGGTGGCGGCCAGGACTTCCTGCAGGGCGCGCTCGAGCACGGGGTTTTGGGCCGCCTTGCATATTTCCAGATGGAACGCCATATCGTGTTTGACAAATTCTTCGGAGCGGCCGACCGCGCCCACCATGGCGTCCAGCCGGGCGCGCAGGCGACCGGCCAGCCCGGCGTCGGCGCGCTCGACCGCGAGCAGGCACGCTTCCGGTTCGACAATGCGGCGGAATTCGAACATTTTCGCGACATCGCGGGATTCTTCCCGCGATATGCCGGCGGACAGATTGTCGAAGGCATGGACATCGTTGTTGATGACGAAAGTGCCTTTTCCATGCACACTTTCCAGCACCCCGACGGCGATGAACCGCTGGAGGGCAAGCCGGACGCTCGCTCTGCTTACGCCCAATTCTTGGGTCAACATGTTTTCCGAAGGGATTTTATCGCCGACAGTCCACATGCCGTTCGCAATGTTTTCCCTGAGATAATTGACTACGTGTTGGGGAACACTTGATTTCACAGATTCCATGGCGATATCTTTCCCAGGTCGCTCGTATTACAAGTTATTTGTACATTAAACCATTGGCGAGGGTTTGTCAAGTACCGGTTCCGGTTTTCCCGGCAACAGGGCCGGCTGCAACCATCCCCGATAATCGTATAGTTAATCATCGGCTCAATCACAAGTTATGTAAAAATATCAAGAAAATTTCACCAAAAAACACAAGTAAATACTTGACTAATTGCATAATGTACCTTACTGTACGATATATCTTGTAAGTCAAGTCAAGGGTAAAATAATTAAAACCATTAAACCATGACTGACAAGACAGGCTGCTGTCGCCATCCGTGTTCTCTGACGTCTTAATCTATATACCTTGTCTCGGACTTGTATCTTTGTGGAACGAGCGCTTACGATTCGATTTAGGTATTGCAATAGGAGAGAAACATGGTTCGCACCCAAAAACACACCGGTCTTTTTGCCGCGATTGCCCTCGCGGCCCTCTGCGCGGCCGCTCCGGCGGTTGAGTTGCGGTTCGCCCACGCCTCGGCTGGCGACGGCGCCGTGGGGCAGTCGATGGAATATTTCGTCAAACTGGTCGCCGAACGGACCCAGGGACGCTGGACCATCAAGACGTTCCACAACGGCCAGCTCGGCGACGAACGGGAAACGGCGGAAAGCTGCCAGCTCGACAACCTCGACTTGGCGGTGGTGAACCAGGGGCCGCTCGGCAATTTCGTCCCCGAGTTCTCGGTCATGGATCTTCCGTACATATTCACCTCGAACGAACATGCGATAAAGGTGATCGACGGCGAAATCGGCCAATCCTTCCTGGCCATGCTGGACGATGTCGGCCTCAAGGGCCTCGCCATCTGGGAAACCGGCTTCCGCAACCTCACCAATTCGAAACGGCCGGTCAACTCCCTGGACGATGTCAAGGGACTCCGCATCCGCGTCATGGAAAACCAGATCCACCAGGATCTGTGGCGCGCCTTCGGGGCGGATCCCGTCCCCATGTCGTGGGGCGAAGCCTATACCGCCATGCAGCAGGGTGCCATCGACGGCCAGGAGAATGCCACCACCATCATCGACAAGAACAACGTCGTCGAAGTCAACAAGAACATGGCGATCACCGAACACTGTTTCGCCAGCGTTTTCATCGTCATGAGTCCCGCCCGCTGGGCCTCCATTCCCCCCGAAGATCAGAAAATCATCATGGGATGCATGGCCGACGCCAAGAAATTCGTCCACGAGGTTACGGAAAGGATGAACAAGGAAGCCATTGGCACCCTGAAATCCAAGGGCATGGCCGTCACCTATCCGGACAAAAAGCCGTTCATCGAAAAGTCCAAGTCGGTCCGCGACAAGTACGGCAGCCGCTTCACCGACACCATCGCCAAAATCGATGCGCTGAAGTAGCAATCCGGCAATGCGCGCGGGGCGCGGCCCCGCGCGCATTGCCGAACGATAAAAGGAATTGTCCATGAACGCGATTCTCCGATATCACCGGAAGTTCCAGGATTGGGTCAATAACTTCATTGCTTTCGCCCTCGCGGTGCTTCTCGCCGTCATACTTCTGCAAACCTTCACCCGCTACGTAATCTTCTACAGCCTGCCGTGGTCGGAGGAACTGTCCCGCTACCTGTACGTCCTCCTCATCCTGCTCGGCATAAACATCGGCGTATCCAACGACGGTTTCGTCCGCATCGATCTCATCGACTATTTCATCTCCGACGGCGCCAAAAGAACGCTGGGCGCTGTCCGCGACTGCATCTCCCTGTTCGTGTCCGGAGTCTTCCTGTACAGCACGCTCGGCATGATAAGGGTCGGCGCGTTCCAGAAAAGCCCGGCCATGCAGATCCGAATGCGGTACGTGTACATGGTGCTGTTCGCCGGATTCGCCCTGTGCGTGCTGGCCGCGCTCCTCAAGCTGCTCGGCCGCCTCGCCGCGCCGGCGCCGGACTCCGCGTCCGGGGGAGGAAAAGACTAATGCCCCTTTCCGCCATACTTTTGCTTGCCGTGCTCGCCGTCACCATGGTTCTCGGAGTGCCCATGGCCTGGGCGCTCGGGCTGGCCTGCATTTCGGCCGTGTACTTCGATCCGCAAATGTCGTTCACCGTGCTGTCGCAGAAGATTTTTTCCAGCTCCGACAATTTCTCCATGCTGGCGGTGCCCGCCTTTTTCCTCGCCGGCGACATCATGGCCAAGGGCGGCCTGTCGCGCCGGCTGGTCGAATTCGCCGACTCGCTCGTGGGCTGGATCTCCGGCGGCATATCCCTCGTGTCCATCGTCTCCTGCATGTTTTTCGCCGCCATCTCCGGCTCGTCGGTGGCGACGACCGCCGCCATCGGCGGACTCATGTACCCGGAGATGACCAAGCGCGGCTATCCCCGGGACTATTCCGCCGCCGTACAGGCCATCGGCGGCACCCTGGGGATCATCATCCCGCCGAGCACGGTGTTCGTCATCTACGGGAACGTAACCGGCGTGTCGGTCGCCAAGCTGCTCATGGCCGGCGTCATCCCGGGCGTCATCACCGGCATCGCCCTCTGCCTGTACGCGTTCGTCAAGGCGAAGGTGAGCGATTTCCCCATCGGCGACAAATTCTCCTTCGCCAACTTCCTCCGCTCCTTCAAAGGCACGGTGTGGGCGCTTGTCATGCCCTTCATCATCCTCGGCGGCATTTACGCCGGGGTGTTCACCCCCACCGAATCGGCCGCCGTCGCCGTGCTGTACGGATTCATCGTCTGCCTGGCAATCTACCGCGAAATCACCAACCGGGACATATGGGAACTGCTCAAAATCACCGCCGTCAACACGGCCAACCTCATGTTCCTGGTATCGATGGCCCAGCTTTTCGGCTACCTCATCACCTTCTACCACATTCCCGTCTACGTCACCAACGCCTTCATGGCCGTCGCCAGCAACGCGTTCGTTTTCATGGGGCTGATCGTCCTTCTCCTCACCATCTGCGGCATGTTTCTGGAGGTGGGCGCCACCAACCTCATCCTCGGCCCCATCCTCACCCCCATCGCCGTCGGCTTCGGCGTCGATCCGGTGCATTTCGGCCTGGTGTTCGTGTTCCTCCTCGCCATGGGCCAGGCGACGCCGCCCTTCGGAACCACCATGTTCGTGGCGTGCAGCCTGAGCAAACAGCCGGTCAGCCTGGTCGCGCGGGGACTGATCCCCTTCGTCCTGGTGGAAATCGGCTGCGCCATACTTTTCGCCTATGTTCCCATCCTTTCCACCTTCCTGCCCGCCCTGGTATCGGGCTAACGCCAAATGACATCGGGTCCAGGGAGCGAATCCCCGGACCCGATGCGAATAACACCCGTGCTTTTCCGCTTCCATTCCGCCCTACTTCTTTTTCTCGTATTTTTGCGTGTCGATGGCGACGGCGATCAGGATGATGGCGCCCTTGACAATGTATTGGATATAGGGGCTGACGCCCGCGAAGATGAGGCCGTAGTTGATGATTTGGAACAGCAGGACACCGGTGACCACGCCGCCGATGCTGCCGACGCCGCCGCGCATGGACACGCCGCCGACCACGCAGGAGGCGATGGAATCGAGTTCGTAGCCCTGCCCCAGCCCGTTGGTGGCGCTGCCGGTGCGGGCGCATTCGAGCGAACCAGCGAAGCCGTACAAGAGGCCGGCGAGGGTGTAGACGAGGACGGCGTTCAACAGCAGGTTGACGCCGCACACCGTCGCCGCCTCCTTGTTGCCGCCGATGGCGAACATGTTTTTGCCGAGTTCCGTCTTGTTCCACACCACCCACATGACCGCCGTGGCGGCGAGGGCGTAGACGAGAATGTAGGGAAGGCGGTAGCCGAACACCTCCCAGGCGCCCTGCGCGAAATTGGTGAAGTCGCGATCGAGATTGCCGATGGGCGATCCGGAGTTGGCTTTTTCGAAATAAAGGGACATGGCGCCGTAGACGATCAGCTGTATCGCCAGCGAAGCGATGAAGGGCGCCACCTTGAACTTGAACACGCTGATGCCGTGCAGGACGGAAAAGACCACGCACAAACCCATGACCAGGAGTATCGGCACGATGATCGGCAGTTTCACCATGTCGGGATAAATGCGCCGGCTCGATCCGACCGTCTGCAGAAGGGACGCCGTCACCACCGCCGACATGCCGATCATGCGTCCGACCGACAGATCGGTGCCGCCCAGGACGATGATGCCGCCGACCCCGAGCGCCATGATGATGCGGGTGGAGGACTGGGTCAGGATGTAGCGGAGGTTCTGGAGGGACAGGAATTTCGGCTCGTGGTAGACGATGACCGCGATCAGGAGCGCCACCACGATATAGATGGCGTAGTTGATGATGAAACGCCGCCTGCGTTCCCGTTTCTGCACGCGCAGCAATGCTTCCTCGGCTTCTGCCATTGTTCTCCCCGTTACAAATACCTCGCCGCCAACCTGAGCAGCTCTTCCTGATTGGTCTCGTTCGTGTTGACGATGCCGGCGACCAGGCCGTTCGACATGACGAGAATGCGGTCGGTCACACCCAGCAGCTCCGGCATTTCCGACGATATGAAAATCACCGCCTTGCCCTGCCCGGCGATGTCGTTGATCAATTGGTAGATTTCGTATTTGGCGCCGACGTCGATGCCCCGGGTCGGCTCGTCCAGCATCATGATGTCGGGCCGGCTCAGAAGCCAGCGGCCGAGAATGACTTTCTGCTGGTTGCCGCCGGACAGGTTTTCGATGCGCGCCTCCTGGTTCGGCGTCTTGACGCCCAACTGGGAAATGACCCAGTCGGTATCCTTGCGCATTTTCGCATCGTCCAGCAGGCCGAAACGCCGGTAATTGCGGAGCCGCGAAATGACCGTGTTGAACCGGACCGACGCGGTGGCGAAAATGCCGGTCTTCCGGCGTTCCTCGGTGATGAGGGCGAACCCGTAACGGATGGCGTCGGCCGCGTTCCGGATAGTCGCGGGCTTGCCGTGGACAACCACCTCGCCCGCTTCGCGGTGGCGGATGCCGAACAGCGTTTCGACAATCTCGGTCCGCCGCGAGCCCATGAGGCCGGCGACGCCGAGGATTTCACCCTTATGCAGATCGAACGACACGTCCCTGATGGTCGGCTGGTAGGTGCCTTTGAGGCCGCGGACGCTCAGCAGCACTTCATGGCTCGGCTTGTGGCTTTTCTCGGGATAGCGCTGCTCGAGGCTGCGGCCCACCATGAGGGAAATTATCTGATCCATCGTCATTTCCGACGCCCGGCCGGTGTGGACCCACTGGCCGTCCCGCATGACGGTGATATCGTCGGAAACCCTGAAAATCTCCTCCATCTTGTGGGAAATGTAAATCATGCCGCAGTTCCGCTGTTTCAGGCTGGCGATGATGCGGAACAGGTGTTCGACCTCCTTTTCGGTGAGGGAGGAGGTCGGCTCGTCGAACACGATGATTTTCGCATCGTAGGAGACGGCCTTGGCTATCTCGATCATCTGGCGCTCGGACACCGACAGGTTGTCCACCTTTGCCCTGGGATCGATCGGAATGGCCAGTTCGTCGAAAATGCGCCGCGTCTCCCGGTACATTTTCGCCTCGTCGACAAAACCGAATTTTTTCGGGAAACGGCCGAGCCAGATATTGTCCATCACCCGCTGGTCCAGAACCTGGTTCAATTCCTGGTGGACCATGGAAACGCCGTAGTCGAGCGCTTCCTTCGGGTTTTCGAACGAGACTTCCTCGCCGCCGTAGAGGATGGTGCCGGCGTCCTTGTGGTAGATGCCGAACAGGCATTTCATCAAGGTAGACTTGCCCGCCCCGTTTTCCCCCATCAGCGCGTGCACCGTTCCCGGCCGCACGAGAAACGTGACGTCCCGGAGCGCGTTGACGCCCGGGAACGATTTGGTGATGTTCCGCATTTCCAGGGCGTAGGGGGTGGTGGGACAGGATAGGGTCATGGCAATATGCCTTGTGAACAGTTGGACAATTCAAGATTCAAGATTTACCTGCTTTAGGTTCTGTCAGATAATAAATGAAGCACCGGGGCCTTTACCGAATGCGCTATAGCTGCGTTTCTGTTGAAAAGTTGCCATAGTTATTTCCTGACAGGCCCTTAGTGTTGGCGCAATTCTCCATTGGACATCCCCGTTCCTTTCCTAAAGAAAGGTACGGAAGCCCCGGCGGATCCTGCTCCGGGGCCCGGAGGGTGGGTGGTGGTGAGGGTGCCGGTCAAGCAACCCTCGGCAGGCTTGGG
>JAVBRW010000118.1:0-3256 GCA_031547475.1 Planctomycetota bacterium | reverse complement strand
ATGTATTGGCTGAACCGGGACGTCATTTTCGATCCCGATCACCTGCTGGCCGGGGAACGCATCCGGCTGCCGGTGCGCGAAAGTTTGGCCAATATGGTCAATGGCGCGCCGCCGCCAAGGCCGGTAAACGGTTCGGGCGCGGGCGGAACGGTGGCGCCAACGCCTCCGCCGCCCCAGGCCCAGGCCGCCGCCCCGGCGGCCGGCGGCCGCCGCATCCACCGGGTGCAGCGCGGCGAAACGCTGTCCGCCATCGCCCGCAAATATTACGGCGCCGGTTCCGGCTGGCGCGCCATTTACGAAGCCAACAAGGCGACCCTGCCCAGCCCCAACCAACTCAAGGTGGGGATGGAGCTGGTGATTCCGCCGTACAACGAGTGAGGAATCTAAGATTTAAATCTTAAATTCCAAAAGGAGCCAAATGGAACTAACCTTCGACAAGATGGAGGGCGCCGGCAACGATTTCGTTTTGATTGACAACCGGGACGGAAAGGTGGCGGAAAGCGCCAGGCGCGATTTGGCGATCCGTTATTGTCACCGGCGGTTGGGCATCGGGGCGGACGGGATGATATTTGTCCAAAACGATCCCGAATTCGACTTCGCCTGGGACTTTTACAACGCCGACGGTTCGCGCGCCGAAATGTGCGGCAACGGCGCCCGCTGCGTCGCCCGTTTCGCCAGGAAAATCGGCGCCGCCGGCGACACCATGACTTTCCGCTCCATCGCCGGACCCATCAAGGCGCAACTCACCGATCGGGGCGCCAAGGTGCGGCTGACCGACGCCGCCTTGCCGGCCGGCGACGAAACCATCGAGGTCGACGGCCGGGCGGTGAAATTGTGGTTCCTCAACACCGGCGTTCCCCACGCCGTCATCCCGGTGGACGATCTGGAAAAGATCGAGGTGAAACGGCTCGGCGCCCGCATCCGCCACCACCAGCGCTTCGCCCCGGCCGGGACCAATGTCAATTTCATCGCGCCCGGAAACGGCGACAGCCTCGCCATCCGCACCTACGAGCGCGGAGTGGAGGACGAAACGCTCGCCTGCGGCACCGGTTCGACGGCGGCCAGCATCGTGGCGGGAAAATTTTTGGGCAAAAAAAGCCCGATTACCGTGCAAACCCGCAGCGGAGAAGAACTTGCCATCCATTTCGCCCTCACCGGGGACAGTGCGACGGATGTGTACCTGGAAGGAGGCGCGCGGCGGGTATTCAGCGGTTCCATCCCGCTTTGAACCGACCTAACTTCGGCCATGATATGGCGATAAATAAAATGTTTTTTTCTTCGCCCTAGGTTGAGTCGCCGGCCGCGACTCAACCTTTTTTAACCGCAAGATTGGGGCGGGGTTAGAAAAAATACGATAAAAGTTGATTATTTTTGTGGTTATTGTCGTTATGAAAATTTATCATTATTTTTTGTGTAATGGATTTTTTGTGTAGCAAATTCAGGCTGTTCCCTTTGCTACGACATCTGTTAGGGTTGAAGTTGATTTTAAAAAAAGACGGCGCGCTTTTCGACATTGACAAGACGGCGTTTCCGCCTTATGATCCTTCTCGTTCCAGCACTGAAACATTTGTCGAACGCGGGGCTGAAAAAACCGAGACATCCCCCGTTCTTTTCCATTCCCGGCAACACAACCGATAGCGTTCATTTTTTTCTATTCCCTCAAAGAGGGAAGGGGGTTCTATTGTCGTTGGTTGACGAAGCGGTGTGGACCGAGGTGAAAAGCGAACTCGGCCGCCGCATACCGCAGGTTCTTTTCGAACAATGGTTTAGCCAGGCCGAAGTCCTGGCTTGGGACGGCGCCTGCCTTGAGCTTGGCGTGCAGAACCGGTTTTTCAAAAGTCGTATCGAAACCACCTATATGGGTGTTTTGAAAGAAGCGGCCGACGCCGCTTTCGGCCGGTCGGTCAGCGTCCAGGTCTCGGTTTCCAAGCGCCTGCTCGCCGCCTTCCGGAAGGCGCAGAAAGAGGCGGCCAGCGAAGCGGCCAAGCTCGATCTGGTCACCGCTTTCGCCCCGCCCGAGCCCAGGCCGGAGCCGAAATCGGCACACGGTGTCGAACTGAATCCGGATTACAATTTCGACTCGTTCGTCGTCGGCTCGTCCAACCGGTTGTCCCACGCCGTCGCCCTCCGGGCGGTGGACAATCCGGGCGCCTTCGGCCGCATCTATTTCTGCGGCCAGCACGGCGTCGGGAAAACGCACCTCCTGCAGGCCATTTGCCGCGCCACCCTGGCCAACCGTCCGGGCGCGCGGGTCGTCTATGTCACCTGCGAACGCTTTGTCGCCGACTTCTCCGCCGCCCACGCCGGCGGCCGGGTCAAGGAGTTCCGCTCCTTTTTCCGGGGCTGCGACGTGCTGGCGTTCGACGAAATGCAGGCGCTCGGGGTCGGGAGCAAGGCGGCGAGCCAGGCGGAGCTTCTGGGCATAGTCGACGAGCTGGACGCGCGGGGAAAACAGGTGGTGTTCGCCGCCACCCACACGCCGGCCGATCTGGAAGGGGTGGACGCCAAGCTCCGCGACCGTCTGGGCGCCGGATTTGTCGACAAGCTGTCCCTGCCGGACGAAAACACCCGCCGCGAACTGGTGGCGCGGAAAATGGCGGAACGCCGCATCGAACTGCCGAAAGCGGCGCTTGCCCTGTTGGCGCGGGAATTGTCGGGGAATGTCCGCCAGCTCGAAGGCACGGTCCACCGTCTGGCCGCCCTTATCGAGTTGGAGGGGATGGAGCCGACCACCTCCTGCATCCGCATGGCGCTGGAAGTGTCGCGGCCGGCGGCGCGGAAATCGGCCCTGACCTTTGACGACGTCATCCAGGCGACGGCCGAGGAATACGGCATAACGCGGGAAGCGCTGATCGGGCGCGGGCGCGCGGCCGTGGTGCGGGAAGCGCGGCAGATCGCGCTGGTCCTGTGCCGGCGCGTGGTGGGGGGACGCTATGCCGAACTGGGCGTCGCGTTCGGCAAACGCAGCCACGCCACCCTCATCTCCGCCATGAAAACGATCAATCCCGATCTGTTCGCCTCCGGCCTCGCCGGCCGGCCGGTGGAGCGCATCCTGTTCCGCCTCGGCGTGAACGTCAAGCCGGAGGAGGTTCTCGATCGGCAGAAAGCGTTGTTTGATTAACTGGAGTTTTGCAAATTCGCATTTGAACCGCGCGGTACAATCCCGAAGCACATGTTTTGCCCGCTGGACCCCGGCTCAACCTCCCGCTTTCGCCCGGGTCACCGCGCGCACGCCGGGGTGACGTTTGTGGGGGTG
>JAVBRW010000181.1:0-2774 GCA_031547475.1 Planctomycetota bacterium | reverse complement strand
TCCACCAGGGAGCCGGGCGGCAGATCGATATTGCGCGGCGGCTGGGCCATTTTGCGGTAGATCCAGGGGTGGCGCGAATTGCGCGGCGTTTTCAATTTGACTACGGGCAGCAGCATGCGGATTTCCTTTCAGCCCGCCATCATACTCTTCCCTTGACACGGATGCGAATAAAATATAACGTCAGAAAAAGCGGCCCTCCCCGGCGATCCATGGAGGGCGTTTTTGCCTAAACCGCAGCGATAGGGAATACGAACGGGGAAGAGCATGGAAGACGCGGTCAAAAAAGCGCACGTCCTCACCGAAGCGCTTCCGTATATCAAGGAATTCAAGAACCGGATCATCGTCGTCAAGCTGGGCGGCTCGGCCCAGGACGATCCGGAGCTTTTGAAAAACATTTTCATCGATTGCCAGCTCATGCTGGCGGTCGGCATGCGCCCGGTCATCGTCTACGGCGGCGGCAAGAAAATTTCCAAGGCGATGAAAGAGACCGGCCGCTCCGCCCGCTTCATCCAGGGCCAGCGGGTGACGGACGGCAGGACGATGGACATCGTCGCCCGCGTGCTGTCGGACGAGGTGGGGAACGAACTCCTCGATCTGCTCCGGGAGACCGGCGGCCTCGGCTTTCTCCTGAACGGCCGCGATCACGCGTTCCTCCGCGCGGTCAAAAAATCATTGCCCGACCAGCCGCTGGCCGATCTCGGCTTTGTCGGCGAGCCGGTCGCCATCGACGCCACCCCCATCCACCGCGCCTTCGAGGAATCGCAGTGGCCGGACGGCAAGGAGCGCATCCCCCTCGTGGCGCCGGTGGCGTGCGGCTGCGGCCGGGACTCGGGCCTCCTGTACAACGTCAACGGCGACACCGCCGCGTCCCTCATCGCCCGCGACCTGCATGCGGAAAAGCTGGTATTCATCTCCGACATTTCCGGCATCTACCGGGACAAGAACGATCCGGCCAGCATCTTCTCCCGCCTCGATCGGGCCGAGGTCAACCAGTTGATCAAGGAAGAGGTGATTGTCGGCGGCATGATTCCGAAGGTGGAGGCCAGCCTGTTCGCGCTCGAGGGCGGGGTGAAGAAAGTCCACATCGTCTCCGGCGCCCAGCCGCACGCGCTGTTGCTGGAAATTTTCACCCGCTCCGGCGTCGGCACCGAAATCGTTCTGGAGAAATAGCGGAGCATGGCGACTTCTTATGCCTTGTGCATCAATAGGGAACTAAGGCGACGACGATACCGGATTGCGGATCGTTGATAATTCACAATTCACGATTCACAATTCACAATTAAACCACGGGGAAAATTGTGAATTGTGAATTGTGAATTGTGAATTAAATTCCTCAAGCGGATTTGTTAGCGCATACGCGCTCATGAAAGGCATAAGAATGGATCTCGCTCAAGTTCAGGCCCTGTTCGACAAAAGCGTCATCGCCAACTACTCGCGGCTCCCCATCTGCATCGCCAAGGGCGAAGGCAGCTATCTGTGGGACATCGACGGCAAGGAATACATCGACCTGTTCCCCGGCTGGGGCGTCGGCGGGCTCGGGCACTGCCACCCCGCCGTGTCGGACGCCATCGCCAAGCAGGCGCACAAGCTTATCCACGTCGCCAACCACTATTACACCGAGGAACAGGGCCTGTTCGCCGAAGTCCTGTCCTCCCGGGCCGGCGGACGGAAAGTGTTTTTCTGCAACTCCGGGGCGGAAGCCAACGAAGCGGCCATCAAGCTGGCCCGGCTCGCCAAACAGCCCCGGTATAAAATCATCACCATGAAACATTCGTTCCACGGCCGGACCATGGGCGCCATCAGCGCCACCGGCCAGCCCGAATACCAGCAGGGCTTCACCCCGGTGGTGCCGGGCTTCGCCTACGCGACGCTGAACGATCTCGCCTCGGTCGCCGAACTGGTGGACAACGACACCTGCGCCCTCATGGTCGAACCGGTGCAGGGCGAGGGCGGCGTGATTCCGGCCACCAGGGAATTCCTGGCGGGACTCCGGAAACTGGCGGACGAGCGGGGCCTCCTCCTCATATTCGACGAAGTGCAGACCGCGCCGGCCCGGCTGGGCGAATGGTTCGGCTACCAGCACTACGGGGTCGAACCGGACATCATCACCCTGGCCAAGGCGGTCGCCGGCGGCATGCCGTTCGGCGCCATGCTGGCGAAGCCGGAGATATCCCCGTTCCTCAAACCCGGCACCCACGCCTCCACCTTCGGCGGCCATTCCCTCGGCTGCGCCGCCGGCATCGCCGCCTTCAAGGCGATGGAGGAGGAAAAGGTGATGGACAACATCAAGGCCATGGGCGCCTGGCTGGACGACCGGCTGGCGAAAATGGCGGCCGCCGGAGCCATCAAGGCGGTGCGGCGGGCCGGGTTCATGATCGGCGTCGATCTGCATTTCGCCGGCGTCGAACTGGTCGCCGACTGCCGGAACCACGGGCTGTTGATCAACTGCACCCACCAGACGACCCTGCGGATGCTGCCCGCCTTCAACATCACGAAAGACGCGCTGGAACAAGGCATGAACATTCTTTCCGATTGCCTCGATCGGGCGGTGCGGAAGGGGAGCATCAGGACGACGGCAAAGAAGGGGTAGGCGTGGCGCAAGCGGCGAATTCGATACGGGGAACCGCTTCGAATGAACAATTATACCACCGTTGCTTTGAAATTCGGTTTCTTGTCCATGACAAACGCATCGGTTTTTGGTATGGGCGGCCCTTGTGGCCGCCCGCGTTTCGCTTACGAATACCTTGCTCCGCAACCAATTCACCAATGAAATG
>JAVBRW010000301.1:0-4868 GCA_031547475.1 Planctomycetota bacterium | reverse complement strand
CGGGCCGCCAGCCCGCCGCCGGCGCCGCCGCCCCTTCCGGACTTGAATCCGTGAGCGATTTTCGCGTCTTTCATAAACAACCCGCGCATCCGCGCCCAGCCCGTTAGGAAACGTATGAAACAGCCAACCGTCTATCTTTTGTCCTGCGGCGACGAACTGCTGTTCGGACACACAGTCGACACCAATTCGGCCTGGCTGGCCGAACGCTGCACCGGCCTTGGCTGGCGCATTGTCGGCCACCGGACGGTCGGCGACGTCACGGCGGACATCATCGGCGCCTTCCTTTACGCGGCTTCATTGGCCGATGTCGTCATCCTGACCGGCGGCCTCGGGCCCACGCAGGACGACCGCACCCGCCACGCGCTCGCCCACGCCATGGGAACGGATTTGGTCGAGGATCCGGAAGCCATGGCCGAGATCCAGGCCATATTCAAGCGTTTCAACCGGCCGATGGCCGATGTCAACAAAGTCCAGGCGCTCATCCCGCGCGGAGCGGAACGCATCGTCAACCCGAACGGCACCGCGCCCGGCATCCAGGCGACATTGTACAACGCCAGGGTGTTCTGCATGCCCGGCGTGCCCCGGGAAATGCGGGAAATGTTCAAGCAAACCATCGAACCCCATCTCCGCAAGGCCGAAGGCGCCAGCTACGAGGTCATGCGCCGCCTCCACCTGTGCGGGCGGGGCGAATCCGACATCGGCGCCGCCATCCGCCACCTGATGGGCGAACGCTCGAACCCGGAGGTCGGCACCGCCGTCGCCGAATCCATCATCACCGTCCGCCTCTACGCCAAGGGCGACACCCCGTCGGCGGCGGAAAAAGTGGCGAAACGGGCGGAAGAGGAAATCCGGGGCGTTCTCGGCCAGGATGTTTTCGGCGTCGACGGCCAGACGCTGGCCGGCGCCGTGGTCGCGCTCCTCAGGGAGAAAAACGCCTGCCTGGTAACGGCCGAATCCTGCACCGGCGGCATGCTGTCCAGCATGGTGGTCGATGTCCCGGGCGCGTCCGACGTGTTCCTGGAAGGGGCGGTCACCTATTCGAACGAGGCGAAAATCCACCGCCTCGCCGTCAGCCCGGAGATTCTCGAAAAGCACGGCGCCGTCAGCCGCGAAACCGTCGCCGCCATGGCGGAAAACCCGCTCCGCATGGACGCCTATCCCCGCTATCCCGTCTATTCCCTCGCCACCACCGGCGTGGCCGGGCCGGACGGCGGCACGCCGGAAAAGCCGGCCGGCACCGTGTGGATCGCCTGTTCCCGCATCGACCAAAACGGCGACGGCATAACCCGCACCATGCAATACAACACCGTTACCGACCGGAACGGCGTCAGGATGCGCTCGTCCTACGCCGCTCTCGATCTGCTGCGCCGCACTCTTCTCGGCTATCCCTCCAATTACAAGCTGGAGGAACGGATCTGGAGGAAAGGCTGATTTCGCGAATGAAACATTTGCCTGTCCGCGCCGCCCTATTGGTTGCCGCGTTATACGCATCCCTGTCCATCCCCGGCATTCTGCGCGCGCAGGAAGCCGGGGATTTTCCATTGCGGCCGGGAGCGATCCATCCCCCGCCGGCCCAGCGCGGCCTGAACGAGATAGACGAACTGCCCGGCCGCGAAGCGCTTTGTCCCGCCTGCGGCTATACGGTGCGCATCCCCCTGGTCGACAAGCTGATGCGCACCCGCCCGGGCCTGGCCGGCAGGGAACTGGTTTGGGAAATGCACGCCGCCGGCCGCGACGCCGACGGAGCGCCGTATCCGGGCAAAAACAAATTGTCGTTCCAGGCCGATATCGTCATATGCCCGGATTGCGGATTCGCCGCCCCGGCCGGCAAGTTCGAGGAAGCGCTTCCCGGCGAAACGCGCAAATGGGCGCTGGAAACGCTCCGCCCCAACTTGCGCGCGGCGGAAAAAGCGCTCTTGGGCAAACGCGCCGCCGACATGGCGGAAGCCGACATCATCGCTTTTTTCAACCGCCAGGAGGAAATCCCCGACAGCGTGCGGACCGAGCATTACCGCATATATGCCCTGGCCGCGCATCTTCCGAAAATGGTCCAGGCCGACGCGACCCGGATTGCCGCCTGGGCGCTCCGCCGCGAAAGCGCCGGCCGGCCCAGGGGCGAATTCCTCGCCGCCCGCTGGGAGGCGGTGGAAGCGGCGGCCAAATCGCGGAACGCTTCGGCCGCCCCGGCCGAATTGATGGAAATCGTGCGTTTCCTGACCGGCAAGAATCGGGCCGGCAAGGACAGGAGCGGCTACGGCGACCGTTTCGCCGCGCGGCTGATGCTGGCGTCGTGGGATATCCGCCAGGGATTCCATACAAACGCCATCGAACGGCTCGAAACGCTCCAGAAGGAATGCCGCGAACGTTTTCTCAAGCCGGACCAGGATCCGTTCTGGCCCAATACCAGCGTCCGCGCCTCCCGGAGCTTCCGCCTCACCGAGTTGGAAACAATACGGAGCGAGATCGAGGCGGAGCTTGCCGTGCGGCTGCACGCCGCGCGGGCTGAACAGGAACTTCTGGAACAGGCCGCCGATCTGCTGCGGGCCGCCATCGTGAACGGCGAATGCCCCGAGCGCGAAAACGCGCTGTACCATGCGTATCTCGTGGGCGAATTTCTCCGCCGCTGCAACCATCTGTCCCTGGCGGCCGAGTGGTTCAAAAACCTCGTCAATCTGGCCGATGCCGACGCCCCCGTCGTCCGCGCCGCCAGGAAACAACTTGAAGTGGTGAAACAGCAGGCCGGCGAACATGTGAATCTCCTGTCCGCGCTGGGACAGGACGGCGAAGTGTTTGAGAAGTTGCGGGAGATTGTGCAAACACCCAATTCACAATTCACGATTCACAATTGACGGAGCCGCCATCCGGCGCGACGCGTTTTCCGCCAAATATGAATTGAATTGTAATTGTGAATCGTGAATCGTGAATCGCGAATTATTTGGAGGTCATCGAAGTCATGCGCACCACAACGAAATGCATCGCCCTGCTCGCGTTTGTCCTGGCGGCCGCGTTCCCCGCCTTCGCGGGCGAAGCGGATCCCATCCTGCTTCGCGCGGTATGGAACAGCCCGAACGATCGTTCCTGCCTCGACCTCGCATTCGCCGGCAACCCGATCATCGTCGCCCTGCCGGGCGAAAATCTGGAAATCTCCGCCCAGGCGGCCGAAGGCCCGTGCCGCGTCACGCTGTTGAAGAACGGCCAGCCGTTCTGCGAAGACGCCAAACTGCCGTTCACCGCGCCGGAAAAGCCGGGCGCCTACTACATCCCCCTTGTCCTGAAATCGCCGACCCGCTCCCGCGCCAGCGACATCTGCGTCGTCGTGCCGTACCGCGCCAGCGGAAAAAGGACGCAGGACGGCAGTATCGACTTGTTCGTCGACGGCCAGGAAGTGGGCAATTACCGCACCGTCAACCGCTCCGGCAACGCCAAGGTGAAGGAAAACCCGGAAAGCTACCAGCCTCCGGTCTGGTGGTTCCGCATGACGCCGCAGAACATGTCGTTCGAAGTGGCGCCCGGCCTGCCGGTGTCCGACTTGGTGGCGCCGGCCGAGGATTCCGGCCTCAGGCATACCGACACCGTGCCGGTCATGTACCCGATGTGGCTGGCGGTCGGCAAGGTGCGCGCGGCGCTGTCGGCCAAGGGCATTCCCGCCAGGACGATGAAATTGATCAGCGTGTTCCGCACGCCGCCGTACAACCGCGGCATCGGTTCGAACGCCTTCGGCCGCCATATCTACGGCGACGCCTTCGATTTCTACATCGATCCCGACGGGAAAGGGAAGGCGGCCGATCTCAACCGCGACGGCAAGCTTGACCGGCGCGACGCCTATCCCGTCGTCGCGATAATCGAGGATCTCATGGCCGACGGCGTCATCCCGATGGGCGGCGTCGGCGTTTACAACACCATCGGCGGCGATCACGAAGTGACCATGCACGTCGATTTGCGCGGCCACCGATCGACCTGGGGCTATCTGTACGGCCCCGGCGGCAAACGGAGCGATTTTTCGTGGCAGAGCCGGCGCTTCGCCGATCTCGACCGTCAGGACGAGGCGGAAGCCGCCGCCCGCGCCGCCAGGGAGGGCAGGAAATATTACCCGCCCCGCCGGGAGCCGCTGCAATGAGGACATGTCTCTGCATTCTTGCGTTTGCCATCGCCACGCTGGCGCATCCGTCCGCAATGGCCCGCTCCGGCGAGGACGGTGCGGCCGTCGAGCCGGACGCGCCGCTCACCGAAGCCGACATCCCGACCCGCATCGCCGACGCGGAAGTGGGCGACTGGGTCTTGTACCGCCTGGCCAGCGGCAAATATTCCCGCCTCACGGTTCGGGAAAAATGGAAGGACAGGAAAGACACCCACCTCGTCATCGTCAACGAAACGCTCGATGCCAAACGGAAGCCCCAGCGCATGGCCGAGGAAGAGGTGACGGTGTCGGAAGCGGTGGCGGACATGCGGAACCTCGGCCCCGAGGACAGGCTGTCGCGCCGCGAAATACTCGTGCGCGGCCGCACCATCGAAACCGTCGTCGTCGACTATGTGGAGGATGGCGTATTGGTGCGCCAGTCCTATTTTTCGGACAAAGTCCCCGTCCACGGCCTGGTGCGCGGCATCAGCCACAAGGGAAGCAAAAAATCGATACTGAACCTGGTGGATTACGGTTTCGCCGGTGATGGGGAGGAGGACGAGGATTGACCGCCCATCGTTTTTCGCCTTATTACAAACGTATGGTTCACGGTAGGGGCGGCCCCACTGTACACGACCATTTTTGATGAAGTTTTATGCAATATCTTGAATTGGAGGGCATAACGAGGAACATGACGGGTGTCAACTTCCATCGGAACACCCGAAAGGAAACCGCCATGTTCCCCAAATCT
>JAVBRW010000473.1:0-3799 GCA_031547475.1 Planctomycetota bacterium | reverse complement strand
GGGGCGGACGAACACGTGATGCCGTAACGCCGCTTTTTTAGTTTTGAAGGCTACGAGTTTTTTGGGACTCTACGCCTTCAAAACTAAAAAAGCTCCACATTATTGTACTGTCGCCTGTTTTGAACATACAAGGGGCGGCCCATGTGGCCGCCCTCGTTACATTGGCGAACTGGTTGCGGAATCAGGTTTTCGTTGGCGAAACGCGGGCAGCCACAAGGGCCGCCCCTACCGTGGCCAACATGCCCGCCCGCTGTGTATCGCAACCCGGCAATTCACCATCCCCGCCGCATCCCAAATCCTCTTGCCAACCATCCCGAAATCCGTATAGTGAAATTGCGCATTTTTTCCCACGCGCGCCGAAGCACGGCGCGCGCACATGCTTTTCGGAGGCGAGGACACGATGTCGGATCAGGAATACAATTTCACCCAGATCGAAAAGAAATGGCAGAAACGCTGGGACAAGGACGGCTTGTTCCGCAACAAGCACAACGATCGCCCGAGCTTTTACGTTCTCAACATGTACCCGTATCCCTCCGGCGTGCTCCACATGGGCCATGTCCTCAACTACACCATCGGCGACGTCATGGTGCGCTACAAGCTGCTCCGCGGCTTCAACGTCCTCTCCCCCATGGGTTGGGACTCCTTCGGCCTGCCGGCCGAAAACGCCGCCATCCGCACCGGCGTGCCGCCGCACGAATTCACCGAACACAATATCGAGCGCATGCGCGAGCAAATGAAGCGCGCCGGCTGGGGCTACGACTGGACGCGCGAATTCGCCACCTCCCACACCGATTACTACAAGTGGACGCAGTGGTTTTTCCTCAAGTTCTACGAAAAGGACATGGTGGTCAAAAAGACCGCCCCGGTCAACTGGTGCGAATCGTGCCAAACCGTCCTCGCCAACGAACAGGTCAAGGAGGGCGAGTGCGAGCGCTGCGGATCGCAGGTCGAGCAGAAAGACATGAACCAGTGGTTCTACCGCCTGTCCAACTACGCCGAGCGCCTCCTCAAAGGCCATGAAAAACTGCGCGGCCACTGGCCCGATTCCGTCCTCGCCATGCAGGAGGAATGGATCGGCAAATCGGTCGGCGCCGAAGTCCGATTCACAGTCAAGGAAACCGGCGACCCCGTCCCCGTCTTCACCACCCGGCCGGACACCCTGTGGGGCGTCACCTTCATGTCCATCGCGCCCGAGCACCCGCTCGTCGCCAAACTGATGAAGAATTCGCCGCGCGAAAAAGAGGTGATGGACGCCATCAAATCGATGCGCTCCGTCGGCACCTCGGCCAAGGAACTGGCCGAGCAGGAAAAAATCGGCGTCGCCACCGGCTTCCACGTCGTCAACCCGGTCGACGGGTCGGTTGCGCCGCTGTGGGTCGCCAATTTCGCCCTCATGACCTACGGCACCGGCGCCGTCATGTCGGTTCCCGCCCACGATCAGCGCGACTGGGAATTCGCCAAAAAATACAACCTGCCCATCGTCCAGGTCATCAAGCCGGCGGACGGCGGCGGCCCGAAGGATTGGGACAAAGCCTACGTCGACGCCGGCGCCATTGTCAATTCGGGGCCGTTCACCGGCAGGCCGAACAATTTCGACGCCATTCCCGACATCGTCGACTGGCTGGCGGCCGAGGGCAAGGGAAAGAAACAAATCAACTACCGCCTCCGCGACTGGCTCTTGTCGCGCCAGCGCTATTGGGGCGCGCCGATCCCCATGATCTACTGCGACAGTTGCGGCATCGTCCCGGTTCCGGAAAAGGATCTGCCCGTCCTGCTGCCGACCGACATCGATTTCACCCACGGCCACGGCAACCCGCTGGCCCGGTCGAAATCCTTCGTCAACACTTCCTGCCCGAAGTGCGGCAAGCCGGCCCGGCGCGAAACCGACACCATGGACACGTTCGTCGATTCGTCCTGGTACCAGATCCGCTTCGCCGATCCCAAGAACGACAAGAAGTGCTGGGACGCGGAAAAAGTGAAGAAATGGCTGCCGGTCAACCAGTACATCGGCGGCATCGAGCACGCCACCATGCATTTGATGTATGCGCGCTTCTTCACCATGGTTCTGCACGATCTCGGCCTGGTGGAATTCGAGGAACCGTTCGCCAACCTGTTCTGCCAGGGCATGGTCTGCAAGGTCGCCTACCGCTGCGAAACCTGCAAATGGCTGCCCGCCGCCGAAGTCGACGTGGTCAAGACGGACGGGGGCGAAGTGGACGACGACACGGCCGAATCGGTGTTCAAGCGCATCGAAAACCAAAGCCTGGACGCAGCCGGCCTCAAGGCCGAGGGCATGAAGCTGATCTGCAAAAAGTGCGGCGGCGACGCCGTGCATTTCGAAATGACCAAGATCAGCAAGTCGAAATTGAACATCGTCGATCCGGACGCCATGATGGATCGCTTCGGCGCCGACACCGTGCGTTTGTACATGCTGTCCGATTCGCCTCCCGACCGCATGCAGATCTGGACCGAGGACGGCATCAACGGCGCCTGGCGCACCATCAACCGTTTGTGGCGATTGGTCATCGACAGTCTGGCGAAAATCTCGGACCGGGACGCGCCCATTCCGGCCGAACTCGACGCCGCCAACCGCCAGTTGCGGCGCAAAACGCACCAGTGCGTCAAAAAGGTCACCGACGCCATCGAGGGCGGCTACCAGTTCAACACCGCCATCGCCCGCACCAACGAGCTTTTGAACCTGCTCCGCTCGAGCCGCGAGCAGGCGCATCCGGCCGTGCTTCGCGAAGCCTTGGAAGTCATCATCATCACGCTGTCGCCGATTATCCCGCATTTCGCCGACGAGTGCTGGTCGCGGATGGGGCACGAAGCCAGCGTGTTCGAAACCTCCTGGCCCGAATTCGACGCGGCGGCGGCGAAAGAGGACGAGGTCGAGGTTCCCATCCAGATCAACGGCAAGGTCAGGGCGCGCATCACCGTGCCGGCCGACATGGCGAAGGAGGATTTGGAAAAGGCGGCGCTGGCCGACGAAAAGATCAAGGCGCAGGTGGCGGGCAAGACCATCGCCAAGATTGTCGTGGTGCCGAACCGGATGGTGAATATCGCTGTGAAATGAGGGATTGCCAATAGTCTGGGCGCGAACCGTCGCCGGGTGACACGATGTTTAACGAACCGTATTTTCTCTACCAAACCGTTCCCGTGTGGGTTGCCGCGCTGCTGGCGCTGGCGCTTCTGCTGTTTTCGGGCCGGGTGGCGGAAATGCGGTCCATGCGCGGCGCCGACCCGATGGTGTGGCTGTCCAAGGGCTTTTTGTTCGCCCTGGTGGCGTTGCTGGCGTTTTTCCCCGCCTTGCTGGTGGAGACGCCGGGCGCCGAGATCAATTTCGGCCTGCTGTTTTACATCTTGTTTTTTTCCGGATTTTGCTATCATGTCGGCAGAAGTTCGGGTTGGCGCACCGGCCGCCGGCACCTCGGCGACATGCTCGGGATGGAGTCCCCGGAGCACATGGAGGACACGCAGGACCGCCTGTTCGAGAGCCGCCTGCGGTATCCCTCCCGCGCCGACGTGGTGAAGTCGATTGGCGAACTCGCCAAAGCGCACCCCGGCGAGGACGATTCCGGAGCCGGAGCCGGCACCGCCGGCGAGGCGAACGCGAAGCGTTCGCCTACCGCGCCGGTCGATCTGTCGGAGCAATCCGCCCTCTCGTCCGATCCCGAACTGGCGAAACTGGAAGCATTTTTCGCCACCAAGAAAGACAAGCGCCAGTAGCTCAGTTGGATAGAGCACCGGATTTCTAATCCGGCGGTCGGGGGTTCGAATCCCTCCTGGCGTGCCAATTTTA
>JAVBRW010000139.1:0-6957 GCA_031547475.1 Planctomycetota bacterium | reverse complement strand
GGCTTGATAAGGTTGGCGAGGCCGAGGCCGATGATGACGGCGAGCGCGCTGGTCAGGATGTAGTAAATGAGTATTTTGAACCCGACCCGTCCAAGGTGGGACGGAGCGATGGAGGCGGCGCCGCCGACCAGGGAGAACAGGATAACCGGCACGACAATCATTTTGAGAAGGCGGATGAACAAATCGCCGAAAAAGCGGAAATGCTGGATAAACCATTGCGCCGCGTCCTTGTTCCAGCCGAGAAGGACGCCGACCACGGCGCCCAGCAGCAGGCCGGCGAGGATGCGTACCAGAAGATTGGGCCGAAAATACCAGGAAAACAACCCGGCCTTGCGCTCGTTGCCTTCGTTCATAGTAAATCCTCCCTGGCCCGAAAAGCACGACGACTTGGGCGGAGGCCGGAACATGCATAATCAAGCGTTTTGGAAACGGCTCTCCCCTTCTCTAATGTAGCATATGACATGGCAAGTGTTACGTCAATTTTTTATTGGAATGCGCAACGGGCGTCCCGGAATGTTCTGCCTTTGCCTTCTCCGGGTTCGAAAAGAGAAGGCGCGATGCGCTATTGCGCCGCCGCCAGCGTCGGTTCGCGGCAGGAGGGGCCGGGGCAGGAGCCGTTTTGCACCCACCGCTCGAATTCCGCCACCGGGAGCGGTTCGGAAATGTAGTAGCCTTGGAGGATGCGATACCCCTGATCTTTCAGAAGCGAGAACTGCGTCTCGTTTTCCACCCCTTCCACCACCAACGTCAAATCGAGACTTTTGCAGAGCTGGACAACCGCTTGGCTCAGCCTCCGGCTGGTTTCGTCGGAATGGAGATCGCGAATAAACACTTGATCGAGCTTGACGGTCCTGACCGGCAGCCGCCGCAAATAGTTTAGGCTCGAGTAGCCGGTGCCGAAATCGTCCAGCGACAGCGAAAACCCCATCGCGTTCAGCCTGTCGATAGTGGTCATGGTGGAGGGGTTGTCGTCGAGAAGCACGCCCTCGGTCAGTTCGATGGTTATGTCGGAAGGGGACAGGCCCTTTTCCCGAAGATGCCGGTTCAGCCTTTCCGGAAGGTGATCGTCGTGGAAATTGAAGGCGGACAGATTCAGGGAAATGCGGCCGACGCCGAGATTGCGGCCGCGCCATTCGTTCACCTGCCGCGCCACTTCCCTGACCACCCAATCGCTCAACTCCTCGATCATCCCCGATTCCTCGGCCAGGGGAATAAAGGTGGAGGGCGCCACCGCGCCAAAGGCGGGATGGCTCCAACGGGCCAGCGCTTCGGCGCCGTACAGGCCGTCGCCGTTGAAATACACCTGCGGCTGGTAGTGGAGGCTCAGTTCGCCGCCTTGAACCGCCTTGCGGAGACAGGATTCGAGGGACATCGCCGTTTTCGTCCGCGAATTGTATTGCTCGGAAAAGAAGCTGAATGAATTGCGGCGGGTTTTGCGGGCCAGGGCGACCGCTATGTCGGCCTTGCCCAGTAGCGTTTCGATATTCTGCCCGTTTTCCGGAAACATGCTTATGCCGATGGAAAGGGTGGGAACGACTTCGGTGTCCCCGACCGGGCAGGGGGCCGACACGGCGTTCTGGAGCCGTCTGGCCAGATCGGCGGCGCGATCGGCGGTGCAATCGGGGACGACGATGGCGAACTCGTCGCCGGTCAGGCGGCCGATGAGATCGTTGCGCTTGCAGCGTTCGATCAGGCGCTTGGCCACGGTGTCCAGCACCAGGTTGCCGGCGCCGAAGCCCAGGGTGTCGTTGACCCGCTTGAAGCGGTCGATGTTCAGGCACATGACGGCGGCGGGCATGCAGGTTTTTTTCCTGAGGCGCGGCGCCAGAATCTGTTCGGCCCGGGCAACGAGCAGGCTCCGGTTGGGGAGCGAGGTGACGGGATCGTAAAACGCCATCTGGCGCACGGTGCTCCGGGTCGCGTCGAGCTCGAACGCCAGCGCGCATAGCTGGACCATGACTTCCATCGCCCGATGGTGGAACGGATCGGGCCTGGCGCCGTTCAGGTAGCAGAACGCGACCGCTCCCTTCGGCTCGCCCTCCGGCGACAGCACGGGAGAGGCGCTGCAGGAAGCGATGCCGGCGCTTTCCGGAAGATCGCGGGACGGTTTCCAGTGGTGGATGTTGGACATTTCGCTTGCGTTCACGTAAGCGCGCCGGAGCAGCCCGATCAATTCCCCGCACTCGCCGGCCGCTTTGCCCAATGCCTCGAAATGCTGTTTCGGCAGGCTGGGCGCGGCCAGGGGACGGGGTTCCTTTTCCCGGCCCAGCCCCATTACCGCGACCACGATTTCCGGGATGATTTTCTCGACCTCCTGGCACAATATGGCGAGGACGTCGCGGAGGCCGATTTCGTGCCTGAGCGCGTTCAGCGTCTGGCGCTGCAGCACCTCCCGCAGCTTGGTGTAGGTGATGTCGGTGAACATGCAGACGGTGTAGCGGTGGACGCCGGCGGCGTCGAACACCGGGTTGGCGACGAGGGCGGCGTAGTGGCGCTGGCCGTTCTTGCCGAAGATTATTTCCTCGCAGTTCAGCGGCACGTTGGATTTGAGCATGGCGCGGAAAGCGCCCAGCATGCGCTGCTCGTGCGGCCCGAACACGCAGGCGGAGCTGCGGCCGACAATGTCCGCCGCGGCGTAGCCGAACATGGCGGTGAACGCCTGGTTGACGTAGGCGACCTTGTTGTTCTTGTCCGACACGGCGATGGCGCAGCCGGCCTGGTCGACAATCAGGGCGAGATCGTCGACCTCGTCCCGCTCGCTTATCTCGTTCCGGATGCGCCAGGAGACGTCGGTGGCGAAATGGGCGACTTTCCCAAGCTTGCCGCCCGGCCCGAAAATGGGCACCAGGATGGACTCGAGCCAAATATTCTCGCCGTCGCAGGTGATCATTTCGAGCCGGCCGGTATGGGTGTGGCCGGTGGACACATAGCCCCAAATCTGCCGGAGCGATTCGTCGCCGACCGGGCTCGGAGGGACGAGATCCTCGATGTGGCGGCCGAGCATTTCCCTTTCCTCGCCGAAGCCGAAGGCGGAAAGGTAATTCTCGTTGGCGCTGACCAGGACACCGGCGGGCGAGAATTCGGCCATCAGCATGGAACGGTTCAGCGTTTCCATGCGGGAATCCAGATCCTGCAGCCGTGTCATCTCGCCGGTTCGGTCGGTGGCGAAGACAACGATTGACTGAAGTTCGCCATCCGCGTTCATCAGGGGATAATAGCCGGAATCAAGCCAATACGCATTCCCGTCCGCGCGCTGGAGGCGAAACATGCCGGTAACGGCAATCCCCTGCCGGACCTTTTCCAGCGCGTCGAGAAACGCGTTGGAGGCGAGGATGTCGAAGGAACAGAGCATGCGATAATTTTGTCCGGCCAGATCCTCCCGCGAATAGCCGGAAAGCTTCAGGTAATTGTCGTTGACGCTGGCTATTGTGCCATCGGCGGACATGACCACGACGCACAAATGGTTGTTGAGGGATTCGACAAGGTCGATCTCCGATACCGGCAGATTGTCGATTGATGCCATATATGTTCTCCTCGCGCCATGACCGCTGGCCGCCAAGAGCCGTGGCGCACGGTTTCGCCATAGTCTCCTCTCGAAACGGCCGGCAATGCCGCCGGCCGCGATACTCCCTATAATATACTCGCGATCCCGTTGATAATCCTTTGCCGAATATTTCGCCATGACTCTCCGCGAACTTTTGGAGGAAATCAAACATACCGCCGTTTGATTTCCTCCAAAGTTTCTTGGGGTTCCATTTTTCGCCTGGATTCATTGCGAGGTCGGCGGGATCACCTGACCCGACGAAAAATCAACACATTGCTCCATAAGTAGTTACAGCTTTGGAGGAAATCGGGCGGCGGTTGGCCCGATTTTCTCCAAAAGTCCGTTCTCCGCATCGCAGGTATTTGTGTTCAACCGCTGCAGGCGCAATGGATAAACGAGATAAACGGTGTGATTGATGGCCGATCATTGTACCGTAAACGGGGGATGGCGAGCGATTGTTCCGGAGTAAGTTGTATCTATCCCGTTCGTACGATTATGGTTGATGAAAGATCAGTTTTGTCCGGAACCTCCATTTGTCCTGAATCGGACCGCGCGTTTCGTCGATAGAAATCTCTGAGTCGTGCGCGCGGCCGGATTGTCGCCGCATTGTCGGATTGCCTCGTTTGCCCGGGTAGGGCTTGGCGGATTGATAATGCACAAACGAAGTTCCCCTATCGGACAGGATTCCTCCCGCCGGCCGCCCAAAGGCAAAAAGGCGGCGGTGGCATTGCTGTTGTGCATGGCGATGCTCGGGCAGGGGTGTTTCGATCCCGTCTACCCCCAGCGCGACCGCGAGGAACGCATTGTCGAGGCGCTCGGCATTATGGAAGGCAGGCCGGTGCCGCCCAGCCCGCTCACCCCGGCGCGGGCGGTCGCCTATGCGCTCCAGAACAACCTCGACGCCAAGGCCGCGGAGATCGAAACCGCCTATTTCAACGAATCGGCCATCGCCGCCCGCCGGCGCCTTCTGCCCGCGCTGAACCTGCGCTACTCCCTCGACCATTCCAACCACCCCGACGCGCGCTGGTACGCCGACGCCAACACGGGCGAACAGACCCTGCCCAGCTCCTACAACGCCGACCCCAATTACCGGCAGGGCGAGATCGGCCTGATGTGGAATGTTCTCGACTTCGGCGTCGGCTATCTCCGCGCCCGGCAGGAAGGCGAAAAAATCCGCCAGTCGGCCGAAAACTACCGCCGCGTCCGCCAGCAGGTGGCGCTGGACGTGCTGTCACACTACTGGCGCACTTCCGCCGCCCTCACGGTGGCGAAAGAGGCGGAAACGCTCCGACGCGAACTTGAAGAGCAGACCGGCAAGGTGCGCGAGGCGGTAGGCCTCGGCATGCTCGGAAACGCCGAGGGCGCGCGGCGCGAACTGGCGCTCCACGCCGGCCTGGCCGATCTCGATCAGTGGAGCAGGGTGGCGACGCAGGCGCGGCTCGATCTCGGCCGCGTGCTGGGCTGCGGCAACGCGCTCGATCTCGTTGTCGCCGATTTTCCCGAAACGACGCCCGAACTGCCGCCGCTCCCCAACGGCGATGCGTCGGCCTTGCAGACGGCGGCATTGCAGCGCAGGCCCGAATTGTTCCAGCAGGATTCCAAGGAACGCATCGCCGCCGACGAGGCGCGGCTGGCGCTTCTCCAGATGGCGCCGAACGCGAGCCTGTCCCTGAACCTGTACGACAACCCGGACAAGTTCCTCGAGTGGAACAACTGGATGACGGTCGGCGCCAGGGTGAGCTGGAACATTTTCAACATTCCCGCCCGCATGGCGGAAAAGCGCGCCGCCAACCTCCAGGGCGAAACGGCGCGGAAAAAAGGCATCGCCCTCGCCGCCGCCATCATGGCGCAGGTGGGCATCGCGTTTTGCGAATGGAAATTGAGCTACGAAAACGCGGACGGCCTGTCCCGCCGCGCCGCCGCCCGCGCCCGCCTGGTGGACGCGCTGGCCGAGGGCGAAGCGGGCGGGCAGACGAAGCCGGGCGAAGTGCTGGAGGAGCGCGTCCGTCTTCTGGCCGAACGCGCCGCCGCCCTCCACGCCATGGCCGAAGCCAGGGTGGCCGGCGCCCGCCTCGCCAACGCCATCGGTCTCGACGTGGACAACGAAGGCAGGCTGCTGTGGAAACTGGGCGGCGAAAACCCGGTCGATCTGCTGGCCGAAAAGGTGGACGAGAAAAACCTCACCCGCATCCAGCGGGACGAACGCCACGCGCCCGGCCTGCTGCCGCAGACGGTCGGCGGCCTCCGGGTGGTGCTGGCCGAGGATTTCGAATCGCCGGCCGAATATTTCCTGGAACAGGCGGAAGTTCCGGCCAAAAAGGCGGACAAGCCGGCGGAAAAAGCCGTCGCCAAAGCGGATGACAAGAAATCCGCCGATCTGTCGGCCCTGGCGCCGCCGGACAGTTTCAAAGACATGAAGGATGTCTCGGTTCTGCCTCTCAACGAAATCGCCCAAATCGACAACTGGTCCAGGCGCGACGGGGGCGAGTTCATGCCGCCGCCGCTGTCGCCGTCCGCTTTCGGCGAGCCGCACCTGGCCGATCAGGTGGGGCCGGTCAAGTCGGCGAAAACGGAAACCGCCCGCAAGGCCGTTCCCGCCGCCGTTCCGGCGCCGGCGCAGGGCAAGGCGAAAACGGAACCGGGCAGGGGCGTTGACAAATCCGAAGGCAAAGCCAATCCCGCCGATCGCATGATGCGCGGCGACGACATGCGCCGCATGTATGCCGAGCGCAACGCCGAGGCGGCACGCCGCGCCGGTGCGGCCGAAGGCAGGAATTTGCCGGGAGGCATTCCGCCGCTGACCGCGTCCGAGTTTGTCGATCCGGAAACGCGGAAGCTGATGGATCCGCAGGCTTGGCGCACACTCGGGGAGGACGAAATACAGGCTTTGTCCAAGACCGGCCTGACCAGTCCGAACAGCCTCGAATGGGATGCGCCGGGAGTCCGGCATATGCCGGTCGAGCGCAACACGGGGCCATCGTTCGCCCCAAGCGGGATCGGGGGCGAGTCATGGGGCACGGTGGCGCCCGGGATGAGCGTGTCCGGCGCCAAGCTGGTTCCGCCCGAAGGCGGCGTGTCCAGCCTGCGCCCGCCCGGCGCCGACGGCGCCGCCGTCAAACCGGCCCGTTCCTTCGCGCTGCCGTCGGAAGCGTCGGAACTCGAAAACGCGCTGGCGCCGCTGGAGATCATATCGCTCGATGCGCCGGCCGCGGTTCCCGCGCCCTCGGCGCCGCCGGTCCCGGCCAAGGCGAAATCGTTGCGGCCGCCGGGGGCGTGATTCACAATTGATTCCGATATCGTAAATGTGGTCCGGGTTGCAGGTGCAGCGATTGCCTACACCGAATTATCCCGGCACAAGATCCCGTTTTCGCCCGGGCCGGTGTTTTAGATGCCGGGATGACGTTTTGGGCGTG
>JAVBRW010000418.1:0-8426 GCA_031547475.1 Planctomycetota bacterium | reverse complement strand
GAAAGGGTGGGCGAATCGTTGCGGGAAAGACAACGCGTTTTGTCTTTTCGTTCCGCCTGGCGTTCTCCCTCGCCCCCGGGAGGGGGGGAGGGTTGGGGAGAGGGGGAGGCTTCCAAACCTCCCCACACGCAATATGTTACGAATCTCCGACCTTATTTCAGCGCCATTCCAACATGTCCCCGCAATCCCCCCGTAATCCAAATCGCCGAATCAACCCGTGCCCCGGAAAAGATGCAATAGATCGTATCCCGTCACCGTCAGCATCAGCGCCAGCAGACACGCGAGGCCGATCCATTGCGCCGTTTCCTTCACCACCGGCGGCGGCGGGCGGCCCATCAGCCATTCGATCAGCAAAAACACCAGGTGGCCGCCGTCGAGAACCGGGAACGGCAGCAGGTTGCACACCCCCAGGTTGACGCTGATCAGGGCGACGATATAGAGGAAATAGGCGAATCCGCGATCATCGGCAATCTTGATGATGCGGAACAACTGCACCGGGCCGCCGACCGCGTCCAAGGGCAGGGTGCGGACAATAAGCTTGTGGATGACCTTGTACACCATGAGGGACAAATCGACCCATTTGCGCCCGGCCGCTTCCACGGCGGGGAAGAACGGCAGCGGAATCACCTCTTCCGCAGTCTTCAGGGATATCGGGAGACGGCTCCGCAGGCCCGCGGCTATCGGGTTGTCCCGGATGTGGGCGGGCGTCTCCGCCACCAGCGTTTTCAAACCGCCGCCGAACGGCGAGCTGTCGGGGAAAATGAAGCGGAGAATGGTCGAGCCGAGATCGGGCGAATACTGCAGTACCGCCAGCCGCGAACCGGACAGCCGCTTGATGCCGCCCAGGTTGGTGTCGGCGAACGATCCGGGTTCGACCGCCACCACCGGGCCGGGAGCCAGATCGACTCCGATCATCGGGCGGCGGTACTCGAAGTTTATGCGCGGCGACAGGCGGAGCGAGAGGTTGGCGTCCGGCACGTCGCGGCGGGGAGGCAGGATGATGTCCTGTTCGCTTTCCTTCCGCGCCACATACAGCCTGACGCTTTTCGACGCCTCGTTCTCCACCGCCTCGCGGAGGGACGCGCCCTTCGGAAGCGGCTTGCCGTTTATGCCCGCCACATAATCGCCCGGCTGCAGCACGTCGGCGGCGGGCGAATCGCCCAGCACGGTCTTGACCAGAAAGCCCTTGTCGCCCTCCATCGCGCCTTCGACGCCGAGGAGGGTGTCGAAGGCGGGATCGACGCCGAGGTGGCCGGCGGTCAGGCGGGGCGAGACGGTTTTCTCGACCGTCTTGCCGTCGCGGGTGATGGAAAGCGCAACCGGCTGCAGCGCCGCGTCGGCCAGCACGGTCATGAATTCGCGGGTCGAGGCGATGCGGCGCGGCTCCGGGTCGCCGGGCAGCTGGTACGCCACCACCATATCGCCCGGCTTGAGATCCGCCTTGGCGGCGGGGCCGTCCGGCACCAGGCCGGCGATGATGACGCCGATCCTGAGGCCCATGTCCCATTCGCCGAACGTTTCCAGCGGCACCCTGACTTCGCGGGTCTGGCCGTCGCGGGCGGATTTGACCAAGAGGTTCGCTTCCTCGCCCGGGTGGCTGGCGAGAAGGTACTGGATTTCCTGGCCCTGGTTGTGGGGGATTTCCTCGCCGTTCACCGCCAGGATTTCGTCGCCCACCGCCAGTTTGCCGCCCATGAGATCCTCGAACAGCGGATCCTCGACCACGCCGGCGACAAAGCGGGAGCGTTCGGGCTCGGCGCCGATGGAGTTGAGGTTCCCGCGCATGTTGGAGGCGCGGCCCTTGACGCGGATGGTCGTGATTTCCTTGCCGCCGTCCCGGTTGGGGCGTTCGATTTCCACCGAGATTTCGCCGCCGGCGCCGGACAGGGCGATGGCTTCCGACATGTCCTCGAACGAGCCGACCGATTTGCCGTCCACCTTCAGGATGCGGTCGCCCGGCTTGAAGCCGTGGATGGCGGCGGGGCCGGAGGGATCGAGCGTCCCGAGGACCGGCGGAATGAACGGGATGCCGTACATGTAGGCGGCGATGAGGACAAGGAAACCGAAAATGAAGTTCATGATGACGCCGCCGCCGAACACCAGTCCCCGCGCCCACAGCGGCTTGGAATTGAGTTCGTCCGGCGCGCCGGTCTGGCGCTCTTTCCGGGGATCGTCGTTCTGTCCGGCCAGGGCGCAATAGCCGCCGAGGGGAAGAATGCCGATGCCGTAGACCGTGCCTTTGTATTCCTTTTTAAGGGCAAGGCCGAAAATGTCGAATCCGACGAAAAACCTTTCGACCCGGACCCCCGTAAGCCTCGCGGCGAGGTAATGCCCCAATTCGTGGACGAAAATCAGGACGGAAAAGGCCGCCACCACCACGATAATCTGGCTCACCACGCTCAAATCCGGCAAAAAATCGAACATTACGAAATATCCCCTATGTCCCTTGCGTTTTTTCCGCGAATAAACGTTTCAACCCTCGCGCTCCGGCGCATGGCAGCCGGGCCGGGGGTAATTTTCCATTCTACCAATTTGCGGTGCGCCATGAAAGCGAAACATTGCTTTTATCTGTCGGAGAGGAGGGGGAAGCATTCGCCATGGAAGCGGCGACACAAAAAAGCCGGCCCGTCGGGGCCGGCTTTGGGCAATGCCTGTGAGCCGCGAATCGGCCTACGCCTTTTTCGCCTTGTGGGGAGTGTGCTTGCGTTCGGAAGGGCAGTATTTGCTGACTTCCAGCGACTTGTTCTCCCTTTTCAGGCGGGTGACATAATTCCGGTCCTGGCAGCTGGAGCACACCATCTGGTACACCTCGACCGGGTTTTTCTTCTTCTTGGCCATTGTTCTCGAAGCTCCTGTAAAATGCCATCAATAAAGCGCATGGATAAAATTCGGCAAAATATAATATAGTCGCGCCGCCCGGCTTGGCGGCGCAACGGTTCAATAATGCCGGAACCGGGCCGGTTGTCAAGATTTTTTTTTGCTCCGCCGCCGTTCAACAGGGTTCCGGGAATTCCGGGAGAAACACCGCATTTCCGCTTGCGATCATTATCCGTCAGCGCGGGCAAACGAGAATCGCCATGCTTCTCGGCTCCACCGCGAAACGGTCCTGGCGGCGGCCGAGGTTCGGGGCGCGATCGGGCGATTCGAAAATATCCTCCGGCTGCGCCCGCGAGGTGTCGACCAGCTTGCGCCAGTCGCGGCCGCGATCCGGGACGACGAAATGCCGCCAGTCGGCCGACGCGTTCACCATGACGTAGATGTCGTCGTCCATGCGGCCGTCCGCCCGCCGCGCCTGCCCGCCGTCGAGGAGGAAGGCGAGCCACGAGGAGGTTTCCGACCAGTCCGGCTCGTTCTCTTTTTCGCCGTGCCAGGTGATGCCGTCGTTCAGGTTGAAAAAGCGTTCGCGGCGGAGAACCGGGTGATCGCGGCGGAAGCCGATCATCAATTTGACGAAGCGGCGCAGTTCCCCGTTCTGATCGGCCAGGCGCCAGTCGACCCAGCTGATTTCGTTGTCCTGGCAGTAGGCGTTGTTGTTGCCGCGCTGGGTGCGGCGGAACTCGTCGCCGCCGAGGAGCATCGGCACGCCCTGCGAGACGAGGAGCGTCGCGAAGAAATTCTTCATCTGCCGCAGGCGCTTCCCGTTTATCCCGCCGTCGCCGGTCGGGCCTTCGGCGCCGAAGTTCATCGAATGGTTGTGATCCTCGCCGTCCCGGTTGTTCTCGCCGTTGTCCTCGTTGTGTTTCCGCCCGTAGCTGACCAGATCGTTCAGCGTGAACCCGTCGTGGGCGGTGACGAAATTGATGGTGTGGCCCGGCCGGCCGGCGCCGCCGGATTTCCGGTACAGGTCGTCCGACCCGCATACCCGGCTGGCGAATTTGCTGACCATGCCCGCGTCCCCGCGCCAGAAGCGGCGGACGTCGTCCCTGTAGTAGCCGTTCCATTCGGACCAGCGGCCGTAGGAGGGGAAATTGCCGACCTGGTTGAGGCCGGCCGCGTCCCACGCCTCGGCTATCAGCTTGGTGCGGGCGAGGACGGGATCGCGGGAAATCATCTCCAGTATCGGCGGGTTGGCCAACACTTCGCCGTTGACGTCGCGGCCGAGAATGGAGGCGAGATCGAAGCGGAAGCCGTCGATGTGCATGAACGCGGTCCAGTAGTGGAGCACGTCGAGGATGAACGAGCGGACGACCGGGTGGTTGCAGTTGAAGGTGTTGCCGCAGCCGGAGTAGTTCCGGTAGCTGCCCTTGGGGTCCAGCATGTAGTAGGTCGGGTTGTCGAGCCCGCGGAACGAAATGGTCGGGCCGCGCTCGTCCCCTTCGGCGGTGTGGTTGAACACCACGTCCAGGAACACCTCGATGCCGGCCTGGTGGAAGCGCTTGACCATTTCGCGGAATTCCATGATGACGCCGGCGTCGGACGAATCGACGGCGTAGGCGGTATTGGGGCAGAAAAAGCCGACGGGCGAATAGCCCCAGAAATTGAGGAGCGGCAGGCCGGTCCTGGGATCCTTCCGCATGTTCTCGTTCTCGTCGAATTCGAAGACCGGCATGAGTTCGACCGCCGTGACGCCGAGATCGAGAAGATAGGGGATTTTCTCGGTCAGGCCGAGGAAGGTGCCGGGATGGGACACCCCGGACGACGGGTGGATGGTGTAGCCCCGGACATGCAGTTCGTAGATTACCGAATCCTCGAGCCGGGTCAGGAGCGGCGCGTCGCCGTCCCAGTCGAAGATGCGGTTCGAGGCCAGGCGGCAGCGCCGGGAGGTGATGGCGGGGCCGCCGCCGCCCTCGGGATGGGGCAGGTCCGGCCTTCCCCACGCGCTGACGCCCGAGTAGGCGCGGGCGTAGGGATCGAGGAGCGGGCGGTTGGAATCGTAGTGGAGGCCGGCGGCCGGGTTCATCGGGCCTTCGGCCTTCCACACGTAGCGGAGCGCCTTGAGCCGCTCCGACGTGCCGTGGAGGATACGGACGTGCCAGATGTCGCCGGTGCGGTTGAGCCGGGGATCCATGCTTATTTCGGCCGCCGCGTCCGACTCGTCGCCGTCGTAGAGGACCAGTTTCATGCCGGTGGCGTGGCGGGCGAAGACGGCGAAATTGACCCCGCCCGGCGTCCGCATGGGCCCCAGCGGCAGCGGGCTCCCGCGCGCCACGCGGAATTCGCCCACCATCCGGATGTTCCGGCCGTTGGTGGAGTCGGCGCTGTCGTCGTCCCGCAAATACACTCCGGTCAGGCTGTCAATCGATACGCGATTCATTCTTCGTCTTTCATGCCCCGTGGAATCCGGCTTTGCGATTCGCCCCATTTCATCCATTGTCGGATTACGGGGGACATAATCAATACCTGGAAACAATCGAAGTTTTGCAAACTGGGCATTCAAACCGCCGAATGCCCAGTTTGTAAAAGTCAAAATCCTTGCGACACAGATAAAAACGATTTTTGCAAAATGGCGATTGGCGGTGCAATCGCCATTTTGCAAAACTTCGGAAACAATCTACCATCCCAGCCGCTCCCGCCACGGTCCCGCGTCGAACGAGGAGTCGGTGGAGCGGGCGAGGCGCTGGAGCCGCCACAGAACCATGTGCGCCAGCCGCACCGGCGGCGCGTCGGCCCGGGACGGCGTGAACTGCCGCCCGTCGGCCAGCAGCGCCAGGAGCGATTGCCGCGCCGCGTTCCTGCCTTCCTGCGCTCCGATGGCGGCGAGGCGGAGCGCCTCCACCGCCGCCTCGGCCATCCGGACGCCGTCCGGGCCGAAATCGGGCGAGGTGTAGGAGGAGGCGAGAATGCTGTCGAGGGCGGACACCGCGCGGACGGTTCCGATTTGCCCGAGCGCCATGGCGACCGACGCGCGCTTTTCCCGCGACAGATCGGGCATCATCAAAAGGCGCTCCAGCACGCCGAGGCCGGACTCGCGGACGGCCGCGAGTTGTCCCGCCGGGTCCGGAAAGCCGGGAGGAACCGCCAGGGCGGCGGCCATACAGTCGGCGGCGGCGCCGAACACCGACGCTTCGCCGGCGAGGGGAAGGGCGTCGGCCGCGCGGCCGGCCGAAAAAACGGCGAGGCGGCGGGTGGAGTCGAACCGGCGGGTCCGCCAGCTCTCCGCCTCGACCGAATCGTCGGCGGCGAACCGCATTTCCGCCAGCGGAGCGTAGCTGTCGAATCCGCAGCGGCACATGACGGCCATGGTCTCGAACGCGGCCTGGCGGAGAATGTCGCCGCCGGAGGACAGGAGCCGCCCGAAAGCGTCGATGATTTCCGGCAATCCCTCGGCGCCCATGTAGGCGAGGGAGTCGAGGGCGGCAAGGCGGATTTCCTCCACCTCGTCCGGCCTGGCATAGTCCATGTCCCTGCCCTGCGCCGCCCAAATCCGCGCCCAGCGCCCGGGATCGTTGCCGAGCGCCCGGCCGACGTAGTGCGTCACCGTCTCGCGGGCGTCCTGGCCGTAGCGCTGATCGCCGATGAACGGCATGGCGGCGCCGACCGGATCGAACTGCCCGGCGATGGCGCGGACGATGCGGATCTGTATGCGTTCCTGCGCCTGATCGAGCCGGCCGCGCCGAGTCAGCGGCGGGCGCCGCAAGGGTTCCAGGACCGCCTGGCCGCCGGCCCGCTCGTAGGAGTCGACGAAGGCGATGTAGTTGAAGCGCGCCCGCTCCGAACCGGACAGGCGGAAGGCGGGCAGGAGGCGGATGGCCAGCGTCTTGACCTCGAGCCGGCGGGAAGTGGCGAGGAACGTCTCCATGTACGGCAAATCGGCCGGATCGCCAAGCATGGCCAGCGCCTCGACTACGCCCTGCTGGATAAGGATGTTGGAGCGGCCGATGGAATCGCGGAGCTTTTGCTGCATTTCCCTGCCGTCCGGGCCGCGGAGTTCGGTGTAGATGGATTCGAGAACGCGCGCGCGCTGGCCGGACGAAGCGTTCAGCGATTCGATAAGCCCTTCGTAACGTTCCGACCGGGCGTCGGCGTTCTCGGCCCGGCCCGCGCCGGCCGCCGCCAGGAAAAACGCGGCCGCCAGGGCGAGGGCGCCGGCGCGGCGCGTGAACGCTGTCCAGGAGTTATCGATCATGCAAACGTATGTCCCGAATCAGGGTCGCGGCCGGAGCCGTGGCGGTGCGGTAGACGAAGAACCCGGCCCGGCCCAGCCGATCCGCGCCGGGGAGGGACGGCGCGTAGCCGCCGCCCGACAGCGGACGGAATTCGCCGCCCGCCACGTCGAAGGACAAGCGGTTCCAGCCCCGGGTCAGCGCGGCCGGGCGCGTTTCGTAATCGGCCCAGCCGCCGCCGGCGGTCGGTACGGTGAACACCATCGACAGCGCCGCCTCGCCGGTGTCGTCGTGGTAGACTTCCACCGTGACGCGCTCGACGCCGGAGAAATCGGCGGCAGGGGAAGGGTGCGGTAAACGGCGGCCCTTCCCTTGACGGCGCCGTCCAGATCGAGCTTGAGGGCGCGCCCGCCCTGGCCGTCGGAGACGGCGGCGATGCGGCCGGGATCGCTCCACGACGGCATGCGCCACGACGCGGCGGTCGCCGGGCCGAAATCGTCCCACAGCCGGCCGGCCGGCCGCCGGAGAGCGGCGAGCTGGTCCGGGATGACGTCGGAGGAAGGCTCTACTCTGAGGCCGCCGGCGAGTTCCCCCGGTTCCAGCACAATGCCGGTTTCGGCATTGCCGGACAGGAAATAATTGAGTCCCCGAACCAGGAAGCGGAGGGCGGGGCCGCCCTTGTCCCGGCCGTAGCGCCAGCCGGAACGCCAATCCTGCGTCGTCGCCACCGCCGCCACCTTGCCGTTGATGGTCAGCGCGTCGACCCGGTCGAATTCGGCCAACTGGTGGGACGCGGGTAGGGGGCCGTAGGCGCCGCCCGCCGCGCGGGCGAGACGCTTCATGAAGGATTCCGCCTGCGCGGCGCCGTCCCGGGAAGCGTCGAGCCAGATGTGGCCGCCGGCGTTCAGGTATTTGGCGGCCGCCTCGATTTGCTTGTCCGACCAGTCCTTCGCCTCGTCCGGCGAAATGACGGCCAGCAGGCAGTCGGCCAGATTGGCGTCGCCGGGCGCGACCCGCCTTTCCTCTATTTCCAAACCGCTGCCGAGCCGTCCGGACAGCGCTTTGAACAGGTTTTCCGAGGCCGGATCGGGAAGGCGGGCGAAATCGCCGAGGACAACCAGCAGGCTGTCCATTTCCATCGAACTCGACGCGGCGGCCAGGCTGCGCCGGCGATCGCGTTTTTCGTTCCGCCGCCACTCCGTGCTTTCCGTCGCCAGCGGGACCGTGTCGAGGCCGTTGGCGTCGCCGCCGCCGTCGAGCCGGCTGCGGCCGATACCGGCGTCCAGGGCGGAACCCCGTATCGCCAAACCGCCGCCGCCCGAGGCCGAAGCCAGATCGTAGAATCTGCCTTCGCCGACCCCGGTTCCCGAGCCGAGCCGCCCA
>JAVBRW010000151.1:0-5908 GCA_031547475.1 Planctomycetota bacterium | reverse complement strand
AAAAACGCCGCACACCCCCATTCTCGTCATTCCGGCGGTAGAAACAGCCGCTGCATCCCTAACGGGAAGTTGAGCCGGAATCCAGCGGGATGGACACGAACGGCAGAAAAAAACCACGGTCACACAATCAAAACGTATTGTGCAAAGTTCACCCGTCATACGCCTGCATCAGCGCGAGAACAGCTTCTTCGCGACGTCGTCCGGCAACTGCGTGTTGCAGTAGTAGCTGCTCGGCAGATCGGGCTTATAGTACTTGTCGAGATTGTCCTTGGTGATGGTGGGGACGGGAAGCAGCGTGGTCCGCTCGACCTTCTCGCCCTTCAGGACCTTGATGGCGAGGCGCATGGCTTCGGCCGAAATCCAGGTCGGGCAGCTCGCCGAAATGGAATCGAAATCGGGGTTGCGCTCGACCGCCTTTTTCCAGGCGCGGAAAAAGCCGTTGTTGTCCTCGCCGGTGATCGGGGGCGGGTTCTGGTTGCGTTCGAAATAGGCGTCCATGATGGCTTCCGACATGGCGCCGCCCTGCGACCAGATGCCGTCGATCTTCGGGTAGGCGGCGAACAGCGACTCCATCGCCTTCTTGGCCTGGGCGTAGTCCCAGCCGCCGAACACGGTGGACAGGATTTCGATATCCTTGTGCTGCTTGAACACCTTCTCGGCGCCGGCGAAGCGGCCGGCGCTGACCGACGTGCCCTTGACGCCGTTGAAGCAGACGATCTTGCCCTTGCCGCCCAAAGCCTTGACCAGGAATTCGGCGCCGATGCGGCCGAAATCCTCCTGATCGATGGTCAGGTGATAGGCCTTGTCCGAATCGGTCGTGTTGTCGAAATCGACGACGACGATGCCGGCCGCGACCGCCTTGTTGATGACCGGGATAAGGGCCTTCGGGGAACCGGCGTTGATGAGGATGGCGTCCGGCTTTTTGGAAATCAAATCCTCGATGTCGTCGATCTGTTTCGACACGTCGCCGTTGGCCTGGGTGACGATGAAATTCTTGACGTCCGGGTTCTTCTCGGCCGCGTAGCGGAACTCCTCGTTCGACTGCACCCGCCACGACACGCCAAGGGTGAATTCGCTGAAGCCGATGACATAGGGGCCGTCGCCTGCCACGGCGGCGGGAGCAAGCAGCGCCGCCGTCAGCAACAGGGCGGCAAGCAGTTTTTTCAGCATGGGCATTCCTTTCAGAAATGGGTGGAACGATACGTTAGCGGCACAATGCCGCCTGAACCGACAATTATTCATTGCAGCATTGCCGCCGCCCGGCACGGCGATCCTTCGCGGCCGCCCAGCTTCAGCGGCATGGCGCTGATGAGGAAGTTGTGGTTTTCCGGCAATTGTTCAAGGTTTTTCAAATTTTCCACCACCGGCAGGCCGGCGCGGAACAGCGTCTTGTGGCGGGGACTGGAGTCCGAATCCTCGGGATAGTCGAGCGAGGTGGCGTCGGTCATATAGGACTTGACGCCGCAGTCGATCAGCCATTCGATCAAATCGATGCCGGGAACCGGGAATTTGTAGTTGTAGTCCCGCGTCTCCGCCAGCACCGAAATGCCCGTCTCCATGACGAAAATGTCGGCGCCGTCCATGGTGAAGCCGGAATCCTTGACCATGGCAAGGGTGATTTCCTGCCGGTTCGGCGGCTTTTTGAAACGGAACAGGCGGGCGGTGCCGAAAAAGCGGTCGAGCGGCACCTCGTCCAGCGGCTTCCCGTCCATGAGGAAATGCAGGGGCGCGTCGACATGGGTGCCGGTGTGGGCTTCCATGTCGATGCCGGTCACGTTGCAATACTCGGAATTGCCGCGCTTTTTCCACCGGAAAATCGGGCGCTGATTACCGGGCCAGACAACCATTGTATCGGTAACGGTATAGGTGAGATCGACGATTCGCATACCCATGCTCCTTTGACAAGCCAAACGGAAGGCGTTTCGCACGGCGGGGCATGGATAATCTATGTCCGGACGGGGGTAAAGTCAATAGGAAAGGGAGTGGACAAGCCTTGGAGGCGATGAGAAATGAAATGGTCTGTCAAATTGATAATTGAGAATTGAGAATGAATAATGGATAATTAAGACGAAAAGCTTCATTTTACCTTCCTATCAACAACAGACTTGCGATACATGTTCATCTGTTGTTGATGGGAAGGGAAAACCCAAAATTCGTCTTTATTATTCATTATTCATTTTGCATTATGCATTGCGGTTCTCACCCCGTGATCGTCGCCGACATGACGCCTATATCATTGAGATCGCCTGTGATGAGATCCCTCCGCAATTTTCCCGCCCAATGGAGAACCGAAAGGTAAAGGTAGGAGAGTCGTTCCTGCAACTCTTTCATGTCCGTCTTGGACAGCGGCAGTTTATCCCACAGCACCACCCTGCCTTCGTCCGAGTCGTAGGCCAAGACAGCCGAGCCGCCCGTATCCTGGCCGAACAGGTTCGCCTTCAAGAGGGACACCGCGAATTTACCGAACCTGTCTTCCGAAACTTCCGCGACATATCCGTACATGAATATTTCATCGTACTCGCGTAAATATTCAAGAAAGATTTCCGTACCATCGCCCATAAGCATAAGAACCGAATTATCGATCCAAGTCAATTTGGTCCCTGCGATCTCCGAGAGGCTGGAATTAAGTTCTTCCATTTCCATGGGGGGTTCCTTCAATAAACCGCAGCCGCAGTCATTACGCAAAAAGCCACCCGAATTATCCGCCTGCGTCTTTCCGAACAGAAGGCAGTCCCGAAATAGAAGAATCGTTTATTCGGCGCGCTTCGGCGTATCCGTATTCAGATGATTTTATTCCTGCCAATGACTGTCACCAAAATACAAAGCCTCATCCCTGGGAATGTGAAAAAATCGTCCATCCGCAGTATCGCAGTGGGTTTCCGTGTCAGCAAATGCAAGTGAAGATGGTGTAGATACGATACCATTATTTACCGCTCATGCCAACGATATTTTTGTGCCAGTTTCGCCAGAAAATGCGCTAGTTTCGCAAGATAGCGGGGAAACAGAAGACTAATATAGCGACACGGAGTAACCCTTTTCGCGAATCAAGAACGACGGTGTTTTTTTTCTAAAAATGATATCTGCATCGTTATAACTAATAATATCCGAAAATGTACATCTCACCCGCCATTACAGATACAAGACTTCAATATTTCGAGAAATTATTGCCCGCCAACGAAAATTGGCGAGGTACACTCAAAAAAGTCAAAACCAAACGCGTCCCCTGCGGAATAACTAATTGACATAAAAAATCCCGAATCGTTCGCACCGGAACAATTCGGGAAGGGAAGACGCATAAATTATCGTTTTTATACGCAAATCAGAATGTTGCATGTTGTATATCACATGCAGGCCTGGATCTGGTCGGATGCGAGTTGCAACGCCCGGTTCCGCGACTTGGTGGCCAATATCTTGCGGTATACCTCGATTGTCGCCTTGTCTTCATCTTCCAGACCGCTGCCGATGGTTCGGGTATCGGGTCTGGGAACGGCAACCCTGCGCTTGGCCGCTTCTTCCATCAGCGCGGCGCCAAACGCATCCCACGCGCCCATGTGGAGGGCGTAATTCCGGCGGTAGCAGCTTCCGAACAAAGCCCGGGCATAAAGCGGCACGGCGACTTCGGAAGCGTCCACCGGATACGTGTGGCGGAACGCATACTTGAACTCCAAAAACCGGCGAGTCATGGTGCAGGACATAAGCCGTATAAACTGCTCATCGGACAAAAAGCCGAGATCGCGAAGGAACAATTCCCTGATCTGGCGTATCATCCGGGCGGGAGTGTACATTCCGGCCGCGTCCTTGAACGCCATGGTAATCAGTTCGCTCAGGCCGACGAAATATTCCACCATGTCCGCATCGTCGTCACGGGAAAGAGCAAAAAACATCCGGCCGCAAGGCAGATGGGCCATATCGAAAGTCGGCAAGCTCAAAACACGCTTGACGAGCGCATCGTGGCCGCGCCGGCAGTCCGCCACCATTTCGAAAAAGTCGTATGATCGCAAAAAGCGCACGCTATTGTTCTTGTTGCGCTTTACTCGGGCACGACAGTTGCCGATGATTTTCGGCCGCTCGGTCAGACTCGGATAAACCGACCCGTTTTCAAATTCATCGGCCGCCAGATTTTGGTTGTTGTGAGGCAATGAAACATCGCCGCCTTCCTTTGAAAAGGAAAAGCAGTCCAACCATGTTTTCCGTATTGCAGATTTATGTTTTACTTTGCGCATAGTGTCAAGGTTAAGCCGGTCGCAATCAATACAGTAATACTTCCCTATAAATTATACTATCGCCAGGTGGAAGCCGCGTTAATTAGTATACGCCTCGATTCGTATATCCGCAAGCTTATTATCCATCCAAATCTTTAAGGCATCCAACCCCTCTTGGGTGGAATTGTACATTCCATTGGCTATATCGCGCACAACCGCTGCCCAACGCTCGGTAATATCGGTGAAATGAGGATTCGGGGTGAAAAATATTTCGGCGCGATCGATCAATTCTTTCAAATTTCCCGAATACCCCTCCATCGATGCCAGCGCCAATTGCACTGCCGCATCCTCGAACACGGATCGGCGGGGAGGATTCATCGCTTTCCAATTCAAAACCGACCAAAGCTGGAAGTCCCGGCTGGTGAAATACTGGACAAATATCCACGCCGCGTCGGGATAGGGAGTGGTTGGATTGATCGCCAATCCCCACGCCCACAGGTTGGATTTGACCTCGGAGGCGGGTTTGCCGGACGGCCGGGGCGGCAGGGCCAGGCCCAGCTTCCCGGACTGGAGCGAAGCGCCGGGGTGGTTGGCGTAATAACCGAGCACGTCCGAATCGAACAGCAGCGCCGCCTTCCGGTTGCCTATATCCTCGAGGCAGCGGTACCAGTCGTAATACTCCCAGTCCGGCGGGCCGCATTCCTGCAGCAGCTTTACCCACAATTCGGTCACCGCCACCGCTTCGGGGGAATTGACCTTCGACACCAGGCGGCCGTTTTCCACCGCCATGTCGCGGCCGCCGTAATTGGCCAGCGCGGCGATGTAGCCCGAATGCAGGGAATTCCACGCGCCCATTCCCCGCAACGCCACCCCGTACGTCCCCTTCCCTTCGAACCGGTTCAGAGCGGTTCCGGTGGCAAGCAGTTCGTCGAGCGTTCCGGGCGGCGGCAGGCGGAAACGGGCCAGCACTTCCCGGTTGTAGATAAGGGAACTGCATTCGAACCCGAGCGGCACCGCCCACAGCGGCCCTTCTCCCACCGGCTCGCCCGGCTTGCCGTTCCAGCGGAACGCGCCGGAAACGCGGGGGAAAAAGTCGGCGTGGTTGTACGTCGCCCTGGTTTTGGCGGGATTGAGGATAAAGGGATCGAGCTGCGCCATGCGGCCGGCCGGCGCGTATTCCCAAACCTGGTACGGCCCGGTCATGTAGACGTCGGGGCGGCCGGCCCGGTTGCCGAAGGATTTTTCCAGCTGCGGGAAATAGCGGTCTTCCGAATACATGGCGTACGCGACCTTGATGCCGGTCAGCGCTTCGAACTGCCCGAGTTGCCGCTGGATGCCGACGGCGTAGGGATGGTTGTTCAAAAGGACCCGCACTGTCTGGCCCTGGCATTGGCGCCAACTGAACGTGTCGTCGCCGGCCGCGCCGGAGGCGGCGGCAGCGGCGGGCGGCGCGCCGAGCATCGCCAAAACGAAAAGCAAGGATGCGAGAATACGGATCGCCATGATATGCCCGCCCAAAGTGCAATGAATAATTAACCAGGTCAATCCCGAGTTATCCCGGCACAACTTCCCGTTCAGGGTGCAGCAATTGTTTATCCCGCCGGGATGACGTTTAAGGTGTGCGGGACGCACCCGGCGCGGCGGCCCGGCTACGCGCCCCGGGCGGCGCGCCCACACCCAACCGCCAACCCGCGCGAAAACGCCCA
>JAVBRW010000053.1:0-7904 GCA_031547475.1 Planctomycetota bacterium | reverse complement strand
TGGGCTCAACAATTGTTGGTGTCGGCCGACAGTCGGGCGATTTCTCTGGCGACATGGATGGAGTTGGTCGAAGGGGCGCGCGACAAGCGTGAACTCGCGAATCTCCGGGAAATGATCGCCGATCTGGAGATGCGGATCCTTAAATCTACTATTCAGGCAAGCCCGGCAAAGGATGAAAATCCTTTCCGGGCTTATCTTTATATAAGCAGTCGATTCGGGCTTGGACGCGCAAAACCTTTGATGTCCACCTAATTTATGGGCATTCCACCCTTCCAATCCTCCCCAATCCCCGCGCAAACGACGGCGTTTTCGTCGCTTCGTAGCAAAAATTACGGAAGTTTTTTAACGTTTATTGAAAGGAAGTGCGGTAACATTAACAAGTAGATGAAAGAGCAATCCAATGTTATTCAGGAACCGGAGTGTATTGCATGCCATCGACTGGGGAACGTCGGGGGCGCGGTTTTCGCGGATGGCATGCAAGTAATTTTGCGGAAACGCCGGTTCGATTCACATAGGGATTAACAGATGAATACGCGCACTGCGAAGCGGTTGGCGGGGGGGGCCTTCGTATTGCTTTGCCTCGCCGGTGTTTTCGCTTACTCCGGAGCAGCGGCGGCGGCCAATATCACCTACCCCGGCACCCCTCTTACCACCAATCCCCTGGGGGTCGCCAGCTCCCTTTTTCCGGTTGGCAGTTTGAGCGATAACACGGTGACTCTTATCAATGGCGGGGGCAACATTGCCGGGGACGTGGACGGCGGCGTCGCCAACAGCGGCGCCACAATAAGCGGCAACCTCGTCACCGTCACCGTCAACCCTGGCGCCGGATCCTACACCATCGCCCAAATTTACGGCGGGCGGAGCAGCAACGGCGCCGTGAACGACAACACAGTCATCTTCAACAACGGCACTGTCACCAACGCCATCATCGGCGGGCGCTCGGCCAACGGCAGCGCCACCGGCAACAGCGTCGTCTTTCATGGCGGCACAGTCGCGAGCGTCATGCGCGGCGGGCAGAGCGACAGCAACGGGGGCGGCGCTTCGGGAAACAGCGTGTCAATTGACGGAGGGATCGTTCAAGGTGTCATTACCGGCGGCCTCAGCAGCACCGGCATATCGCAGAACAACAGCGTGACAATCACCGGCGGCGTCGCCAACGGCGAGACTCGTGGCGGGAGCGGAAATATCGCGGCTCTGGATAACACGGTGACCCTGGCCGGGGCGACAGTCAACCAATTGATCTTTGGCGGGCGCAGCAACGGGGAAGCTTTGCATAACAGCGTTCTGATGACCGGCGGCAACTATTCCTCGGACGTCTTCGGGGGGCAGTCGGGAGGAAGCGGGCAGGCCGCGGAGAATTTTGTCCAGGCAACAAACGCCAGTCTTGGCACCAATGTTTGGGGCGGGAGCGCCCTCGGCAGCGGCAACGCCGCCAATAATATGGTGGAGATAAACGCCGGCTCCCTGGTTCACGGGAGCGTGTTTGGCGGGGATACCGCCGCCGGAAACGTCACCGGCAGCGCCATCGGCAACACGGTGAATTTGACGGGAGGCACAGTCAACGACAGCGTCGTCGGCGGCACTGTCATCACCGGAAGCGGCAGTTCCACGGACAACCATGTTGTCGTTTCCGGAGGCAACGTTCTCAGGCACGTATACGGTGGCCTGGTCCAACCGACCGGAGCCGACGGGCGGGCCAGCGACAATGAGGTTCGCATGTCCGCCGGTACCGTCGCCGGAAACATCTATGGCGGCCAGAATCGGGGCGGCGGCGGGAACAGCGGCAACCTGGTCGAAATTTCCGGCGGTGTCGTGGGCGGCATTGACGGAGGCGGCGAAGTCTACGGAGGATACAGCGCGAGAGGCTCGTCCACGGAAAACCGCGTGACCGTCAGCGGCGGAGAAATTTTCAGCACCATCGCCGGGGGGCGGAGCGTCGGCACGGCCGTCGGCAACGAAGCCAGCCGCAACACCCTGATCTTCGACGGCGGCGCTGTGGCGCATTTTGTCGTGTACGGCGGCGAGGCGGAACGCGGCGACACCATCGCCAACGAGGTGATCATTCGCAGCGGCGTCATCGAAGGCGGCGCCGTCGGCGGGCGGAGCGACGGGGGGCGTTCGAACGACAACCGCGTGGAGATGCATGACGGCGAACTCGGCCTCTATCTCATGGGTGGCCAGGGAACCGGGCAGGTTGCGGGCAACAGCGTGCTCGTCTCCGGCGGCCATGTGGTGGGCGACGTCGTCGGCGGTTCCAATCCATACATTGGTTCGGCAATCAATGCCCCGCTTGCCATCACCGGCAACAGCGTGACCATAACCGGCGGCGTGTTCGATAATGATGTCGCGGGCGGGTACAATGTTGGGGGCGGCAGCGCCATCGTTTCCGGCAACAATGTCGATATTTCCGGGGGAGAGGTTGCCTTAACCGTTTATGGAGGGAGGAATCTTGCCGGTTCCGGTCAGGTGATCGGCAATACCGTCGACATCAGCGGCACCGCGGAGATTAGCTTTGTCTACGGCGGCTTCAATCGCGGCGGCGATGCGACGGAAAACGGCGTGACCGCCACCGGAGGCGTCATCACCGGAACCGCCGTGGGCGGATACTCCCCGACCGGCGATGCCGTGGGGAACAGCGTGGTATTGGACAACACCGCCACGGTCGGCAGTGTGCGCGGAGGGTGGACTACCGGAGGGACGGCCCGGAACAATGAGGTGCGGATCGACGGCGGCACGGTCACCAATGATGCCATTGCCGGGCTGAGCCAGTCCGGGGCCGCCTCCGGAAACAGCGCAACCATGACCGGCGGCTCGGTGGGCGGAAATCTGACCGGTGGCCGGGGCCTTGCCGCCGCCCTGGACAACCAGGTGACCGCGACCGGCGGGACGGTGTCCGGCGCCATCTATGGCGGTTATGCCGTCGCCGGGGATGCCGGCAGGAACAGCGTGCTGTTCGACAGCGCCGCCCAGTCCGCTATGGTGATCGGCGGTTGGGGCAGGGGAGCGGTCCAGGGCAACGATCTGCAAGTCCGCGGCGGCACGGTCAGTGGCGATGCCATGGCCGGGCTAAGCGATGTCGGGATTGCCTCCGGCAACACGGCGGCCATGACCGGCGGCTCGGTGGGCGGAAATCTGACCGGCGGATGGGGTTTCGTGGCCGCCCTGGACAACCAGGTGACCGCGACCGGCGGGACGGTGTCCGGCGCCGTTGTCGGCGGGTATTCGGTCGACGGCGACGTCGACGACAACCGCGCCCTCTTCGGCGGCGACGCCGTGGCCGCCGGCCTGCGCGGCGGTTGGAGCGAAGGCGGAATGGCACGGAACAACGGGCTGTATATCACCGGCGGACAGGTCACCGGCGATGCCGTGGCCGGATCGGGGACTGCGGTCTCCGGGAATAGCGCCGCCATGTCCGGAGGGATTGTGGACGGCGATCTTGTCGGGGGATCCGCCCCGCGCGAGAACGTGTACGTCGGTTCTCCCGCCGTCATCGGCGGCAACTCCGCGAGCCTCTCCGGCGGCACAGTCATGGGGAGCGTCATCGGGGGGGATCGGCTTTTTACCGGCGACACCGCCATCTCCAACAACCGCGTGGACATAACCGGCGGCCGGGCGATGGCCGGCGCCTACGGCGGCCGCTATCTCGGGACCGCCACCGCCGCCGACGTGACCGGCAACATTCTGGACATACGCGGCGGCGTTGTCGAAGGTTTTGTTTATGGCGGCTTCGCCCGGACCGGCAACGCCACCGACAACACGATCGCGCTGTCCGGCGCGCCGGACTTGGCGGCCGCCACCCTCTTCGGCGGCGGGAGCGAATCCGGCGGCGACGCCTTCGGCGGAAACACCCTGGAGGTTTTGCGCTTCAGGGGCGAGGTGGCCGGTATACACAGCTTCGAAAACTACAATTTCCTCCTGCCCAGCATGGGCAACGGCGAGGTTCTGATAACGGTTAACGGTCCGACGCCCACGGATGTGGACAACAGCACCGTCACCCTGCTCGGCATGGATGGCGGTCTTCCGTTGCTGCAGCCCGGCGATCAGATTGTTCTCATCAGCAGGGCCGGGGGAACGCCGGCGGCGACGAACGCGACGCAGGTGCCCAAGGGCGTGGCCATACTCTACGACTTCGACGTGTTCACGACCGGCGGTTCCGACAGCGCCCTGGTGGCCCGCCTGCGCGACCGGGAGAAAAATCCGGACTCGGACATCCTCCCCAACGGCCCGGCGGCGGCCCACGCCCTCCTGGGGCAGTATTCCGACCTCATAGCCGATCTGGCGGAATTCACCCTGCTGGAAAGGGAGGAAAGAAAGGGGCGGCCCACGGTGTACGCCCTAGGCGCCGGCGCCTCGTACCGCTACACGTCGGATTCGTCCGTGGACATCAAGGGCGTCTCCGCTCTGACCGGGATAAACTGGAATCTTCCCGTGCAGGGAGTCGACGGGGCGCTGGGCGCCTTTTGCGAGACCGGGGGCGGCGGGTATGACGCGTACCACGAGAGGGGGCGCTTCGGCCGGGTCGCGGGGGACGGCGACATCCGCTACTATGGTGGCGGCGTTCTTGGGTTTATCGGTCTTCCGTTTGGTCCCTATGCCGAAGCCTCCCTGCGCGCCGGCAGGACGCACACCGATCTGACGGCGGACTATATGGTGGCGGATCTTGGCCGCCACGTGGACTATTCGCTTTCCCAAACCTATTACGGCGCCCACGCCGGTCTCGGCTGGCTGTGGCAGGCCGGCACCAAATCGTACGTCAACATGTACGGCAGGTACCTATGGGTGCGGCAGAATGGCGGCGATTGCATCATTCTGGGCGACGGCGTGCATTTCGAGGACAGCGACTCCAACCGCGCGCGGGCCGGGGTCCGCGCCGCGTACCAGGCGGCTCCCGGCCTCACCCCGTATGTCGGCGCCGCCTACGAATACGAGTTTACCGGCGAGATTGGGATGGAAGCCCGGGAGTTCTCGTTTTCGGCTTCCGCCCTGCGCGGCGGCAGCGTGTTCGGCGAGGTGGGGCTGGCGTACAAAAGGCCGGATGGATTGTCCGTGGACATGAGCGTCAAAGGTTATGAGGGCGTACGCCGTGGTATGGCAGGGCGGGTTATGGTCGGCCTGACTTTCTAATGGTTCCCTATTGCTTCAGCTTATCCTTGATTTCCTGATTGATCTTTTCCGCCACATCGGCCAGCACTTGCTTGTTTTCCTCGATGGCTTCGGGGTGGAGCTGGTAGCTGTCGATAATGTCGCCGGCGGCGGGGAGGAATTCGTCAAGCTGATCGGCCGGGCAAATGGCGATGAACAAAACGGCGGCGCCGTCGAAATCGACCACATTCGCTCTGCCTTCAATCGTGCTGTCGCCGGACGGGATCGAAAATGAGAACGCGACGCTGGGGAAACCGTCGGTCTCGCCCTTTTCCTCGGCCGTCACCTTGCCGCCGCCCATCAACTTGAACAAAATGCCGATTTGGATGCCGGCATATTCGGCGTAATCGTCGCCGACCGTGATGTTGGGCGCGGTGACGACAACCATTTGGGAAGCGCCCTGTTCCGGCGAGAACATGACGCTTTGGCCTTCCGGCTCCTGCTCGACATGCCAGTCGGTCGGCGCTTCAAGGGAATAGATGCCGTTCAGCAGAGGAATCCGCGCCGTATCGGCGGCCCGGGCCACGCATACACAGAAGAGAAACGCCGCCAGCGAGGCGAACAGCAATTTGCGCATATTTTCCCCCTCCTAAAACGGATTATTCCTTCTTCCTGAGATCGGTGACGCGGCGCGCCTTGCCCTGGAAACGTTCCAGCGTCTGCGGCGCGACCAAATCCACTTCCATGCGGATGCCGGTCACCGAATTGATGGCTTTCGTTATCCTTTCCTTCAGCGTGACCATGTCCCGCATCGAGGCGGAGAACATCTCCGGCATGACCTCCACCCGCACGGTGGCGATGTCCAGGGTGCCGGGGCGATCGACCTCGATCATGTAGTGCGGCGCCACTTCGCGGACGCGGAGCAGCGCTTCCTCGACCTGGGTCGGGTAGACGTTCACGCCCCGGATAATCAGCATGTCGTCCGACCTGCCGGTGGTGCGGGTCATGCGCACGCCGGTGCGGCCGCACGGGCAGGGCTCGTCGAAAAGGCTCGCTATGTCCCGGGTGCGGTAGCGGATGACCGGCATGCCTTCCTTGGTCAGGGTGGTGATGACGAGTTCGCCCTTTTCGCCGGGCTCGACCGGCGCCAGGGTGTGGGGATGCAGGCATTCGACCAGGAAATGATCCTCGGAAAAATGCATGCCGTTCCGATAGACGCACTCGCCGGAAGCGCCGGGGCCGATGACTTCGGACAAGCCGTAGTTGTCGGTGGCGAACAGGCCGATGTCGTCCTCGATGCGGGCGCGCATTTCGTCGGTCCACGGTTCGCCGCCGAAAAAGCCGAGGCGCAGGTTGAGATCTTCCGGGTTTATGCCGTGGGCGCGGATGGCTTCGCCGAGGGTCAAGGCGTAGCTCGGCGTGCAGACGAGGGCGTCCGGCTTCAGATCGCGCAGGATGGCGAGCTGGCGTTCGGTGTTGCCGGACGCGGCCGGGACGACCGAGGCGCCCACTTCCTCGACGCCGTAGTGCAGGCCGAAACCGCCGGTGAACAGGCCGTAGCCGAAGCTGATCTGCACCAGGTTGCCGGGCTGGAGCCCGCCCGCCACCAGGAAGCGCGCCACCAGCCGGGTCCAGTTCTTGAGATCGGTTTTCGAATAGGGGACGAACGTCATTTTGCCGGTCGTGCCGCTCGAACCGTGGATGCGGGCGATCTCGTTCTTGGGTATGGCCATGAAGCCGAACGGGTAGCCGTCGCGGAGATCCTGCTTGGTGGTGAACGGCAGGTTTTTGACATCCTCGACCTGTTTGATGTCGGCGCCGGATATGTTTTTCAGCTTTTCCGCGTAAAACGGCACGCGCTTGGCATAGTCGACGATTTTTTGCAAACGCGCGAGCTGAAGCTGGCGCAATTTTTCCCGGGGCATGGATTCCTCGGGATCGAGGATACGGTTTTCAATTGTATGTTTTTTCATTTTACCATGCGCCCTTCAGAATGTCGATGCTGGTGAGAACCTTGATGCCTTCGCCCTGCAGGGTGGAAATGGCCTTGTCCGGATCGTCGAAGCGGAACACCATGATGGCGTTTTCGCCCCGGTGGAAGGTAAAGGCATACATGTATTCGATATTGATCGAATACTCGCCCAGAATGTCCAGGACGCGGAGCAATCCGCCCGGCTTGTCGTCGACCTCGACGGCCAGCACTTCGGTCACGTTGACGACGAACCCGGCCTGGGTCAGCACCTTCTGCGCGCTTTCCCAATCGTCCGTCAGGAGGCGGAGAATGCCGTATTGCTGGGTGTCGGCGAGGGACAGGGTGGTGATGCTGATCCCGGCGTCGGCAAGCGTGCGGCAGATGGTGCGCAGGTGTCCCGGCTTGTTTTCCATAAAGATGGCGATTTGCTGGATTTTCATGTATCGTCTCCCGAAAAAAAAAGGATAAGGCGTTTCGCATAATGGGAAAATGCGCAACCGGGTAGTCCACTATGCATTATACAGTATGCATTGAGGGTTGTGGTTCAGATTCCCCGTTTGTCGATGACGCGCTTCGCTTTTCCCTCGCTTCGGGCGATGGACTTCGGTTCGGCCAGCGTCACCTTGGCGTGGATGCCGACGGTGGAAAAGACGGAATGGGCGATTTCCTTTTCCACGTTCTGGATGCCGCGGACCACGTCGTTCATCAGGTCCGGCGTGAGTTCGACCTGGATTTCCATCTGGTCGAGGCCGGACTCGCGGGTGACGACGATCTGGTAATGGGGAGACATGCCGCGAATGCGCATGAGGGCCGACTCGATCTGCGACGGGTAGACGTTGACGCCGCGGAT
>JAVBRW010000043.1:0-4407 GCA_031547475.1 Planctomycetota bacterium | reverse complement strand
AGGGCTGCGCAACGACACCCTATTCATTTTCCACTCGGATCACGGCGAAATGAACGGCGATCACGGATTGCATTGGAAAGGCGCCTATTTCTACGAGGAAATGATTCACGTTCCCCTGGTATTCTCCTGCCCCGGCCTTATCCAACAGGGCGTGATCTCCGACGCGCTGGTGGAGCTGGTGGATATCGCGCCGACCATACTCGAGCTGTGCGGCTACGAAATTCCCCGCGCCATGCAGGGAAAATCGCTGGCAAGCCTCCTCACGGGCAAGAGCGATCCGCACACCCACAGGAAGTGCGTCTATGTCGAGTATTACGGAGCCTTGTACAAATCGCAGCAGGACACCTTCGCCACGCTCTACTACGACGGCCATTACGAAATCGTCGTCTATCACGGCGAAAGCTACGGCGAATTGTACGACATGAAAAAGGATCCGAACCACTTCAACAATCTGTGGGACGATCCCCATTACCGCGATCTCAAGCATGAGTTGATCAAGCGGGATTTCGACAACGCGATTCTGTGCAACAAGGATTTCTCGATAGGGAGAAGCTATCATTATTGAGTTTTGTCCATGGAATTGTGAAAACCAGGCGCATCAACAGGCAATGAAAGGGTTCGTCATGAAAACGATGGGGATGGGGTCGCTTCTGTTGGCCGTCGCACTCGTTGTCGGCTATTCCTCCGGCGCATTGGCGGGCGAGTCGAAAGACAAGCCGTCGGGCAAGAAGCTGAGGGTGGGGACCATGGCGCTTTCGCTCGGCCTTCCGGTCCGCCAGGCCGAAAAGGCCGGATACTTCAAGGACGCCGGCCTGGATGTGGAAGTGATCATCTTCGCCACCGGCGCCCCGATCAACGAAGCCATGGGCGCCGAACAGCTCGATATGGCGGTGAGCGGCATGGCCGGCGTGTTCGGGCTCTCCACCGGCAGCTACATATACATCGGCGAAGGCGGAATCGTCAAGGAGGGGCAAGCGGTGTACGCCCGCCCCGGCAGCGAATTCACCAAAGTCAAGGGGCCGAAGAAAGGGCTGTACGGCGACGCCAAGCTGATCAAGGGCGCCAACATTCTCGGTCCTTTGGCCACATCCGCCCATCTCCACGCCATCCAGTACGCCGAAGCCTTCGGTCTGACCGCCTCCGATTTCAACATGGTGTCCATGGACCACCCGCAGGCCAAGCAGGCGTTCATATCCGGCCAGGGCGATCTCCTGGCCTGTGTGGCGCCGTTCTCCAACCAGATGGCCAGCGCCGGTTATTTCCGGGTTTCCGATCTTGGTGAAAACCTCGGCGTCTATCTCGTCGATCCCCTTTTCGCCCAGGCCGCGGTGGTGCGCGATCGCCGTGCCGATCTGGTGGCTTTCCTGGACTGTTATTACCGGGAGATGGACGATCTGAACGCCGATCCGGAGATGCGCCGCAAAGTCGCGCAGGAATGGTACGCCGAAGAGGGCAGGAAGGTGACGGATCAGGAAATGGCGGACGAGATACGGCAGGTCACCTATACCCGGCTCGACGACAACCTGAATCCGAACGGCATCCGGTTCGGCCAATGCATGCTCACCGTCGGGGAGTTTTTTGTGACGCAGGGCATGATTCCGACGGAAAACTTCCCCAACATAGAGAAAAGCTTCGACAACTCCCTTCTAAAGGATGTCAAGGCCAAACGCGACAGGAAATGACGGAATCCCGTTCGGGACACGGTTTGGCAAATATAAACGCAGGCGGAGCGCCCGAAAGCGGTTTTCGGGCGCTCCGTTTTTTTACATAGCCTTCGCGCACGGTTTGGTATATACCGGAGTGCCCTGAAGAAATGGAGGCAACCATGGACACCAGCATGTTCCGGCTCGAGGAAGTGCCGCTCAAATACCCCGCTTCCCGGAAGGCGGTCGAGGCGTTCCTGAACGCGAACGGCCTTTCCTTCGATCAATCCATCCAGAAGTATTATGGCGTGTTCCAGGGCGAAAAGCTGGCGGCGGGCGCCGGCTACGAGAAAAACGTCATCAAGTGCGCCGCCGTTTCGCCCGAATTCCGCGGCGAAGGCTTGCTGAATTCGCTGGCCTCCCGCATCGTCACCGATCTCAAAAACGCGGGCCACGACAACATTTTCGTCTTCACCAAGCCTGCGAACCGCGTCCTGTTCGAAGGAATCGCCTTCCATCCGGTGGAATCGACCCGCGACGTGCTCCTGATGGAAAGCGAAAAAAACGCTTTCCGCCGCTTTCTCGACAACCTTGCCCGCTACCGGCGCGTCGGCGGGAACGGCGCCGTGGTCATGAACTGCAATCCGTTCACCCTCGGCCACCGGTATCTTGTCGAAGAGGCGGCGCGCCAGAGCGGGCGCCTCCTCCTGTTCGTGGTGGAGGAGGATTTGTCCGTGTTCCCGTTCGCGGCGCGGCTCCGCCTGGTACGGGAGGGAACGGCCGATCTCGACAACGTGATGGTGATTCCCGGCGGGCCGTACATGGTGTCGGCCGCGACGTTCCCTTCGTATTTCCTCGGCGACGCCTCGCTGGCTGCCAAGGCGCACACCGAACTCGACATGACGATTTTCGGCAAGCACATCGCCCCCGCCGCCGGCGTGACGCGGCGTTTCGCCGGCGAGGAGCCGTACTCCCCCGTCACCCGGCTTTACAACAACGCCATGACCGATCTGTTGCCCGCCTTCGGCGTCGGCATCACCGTCATCCCCCGGAAACTTCAGTCGGGCGAGGCGATCAGCGCGTCCCGGGTGCGCCGGCTGCTGGCGGCCGGCAATATCGAGGCAACGCGGGATCTGGTGCCGGAAACCACCTACCGCTACCTTTCCTCGCCGGAAGCGGAACCGGTTCGGCGAAAGCTGGCCAAAGCCTGATACAAGCCGGGAAATAGGGTGCAATGCAAGCAACTGCACCGCGAACATGACATTTGTTCCATTTCCCGAAGAGCCGCGCATATTGAAACATAAAACCACTCCTTTTGCGAATCGCCTTTATTGCAATTCAAGCGGTTACAATAATGGCAAGGCAATTGCTTTTATTTTCGCCATATCACTCGATGCTGCATTTTTTCATCACCGAAACATCAACTCCCGAAAAGCCGCGTGCCTGTCAACCGGCCCGCGCACACGTATTGTTACGCGTTACACAACACATAGACATTGTCGTCCGTGAATCGCATATTTTCTTTTGGAACCGGAAAGGGAGACAAAAACATGATTAAGGCAAAACATCTCGCGGTTGCCCTGGTCGCGCTGATCGCGCTTTTGGCGGGCGGCGTTGCCCGCTCCGGGGAAGTCATCACCATGACCTTCGCCCCGCCGGAAAACTCGCCCCACCACAAAGCCGGACTCGAATTCGCCCGCCTGGTCGAAGAAAAAACCAAGGGCGCCTACACCGTCCAGGTCTACCCGAACTCGGCGTTGGCCGGCGGCAACCAGCTCGGCGCCATCGAAATGGTGCAGAACGGCTCCATCTCCTGCGGTTTCCTCTCCCCCCTCGTCCAGGCCGGCATCGAGCCGAACCTCAACGCCTGGAGCATTCCGTGGCTGTGGAAGGATGTCGCCACCATCGACAAAACCCTCAAAGTCGGCACGCCCGTGCACAACGAAATTAACCGTATCGTCAGGAAAAAAGGGTTCGAAATCATCGGCTACGGCGAGAACGGCTTCCGCGAGCTGACCAACAACATCCGCCCCATCCGCGTCCCGGACGACATGAAGGGCATCAAGTTCCGCGTCATCGGCAGCCGCATGCTCCTGGACGTGTTCACGGCGCTCGGCGGCAACCCGGTCGACATCAACTTCAGCGAGCTGTTCACCGCCCTTCAGCAAGGCACGGTCGACGGCCAGGAAAACCCCATCTCCACCATCATCATCCCCAACCGCTATTATGAAGTGCAGAAGTACCTGACCATCTGGAACTATTCCTACGAACCGCACCCCCTGTCGTTCAACCGCCGCCTGTGGGACTCCTACTCCCCCGACGTGAAAAAAGCGCGGTCCGAAGCGGCCGACATCGCCTGCGCGCTCCAGAAGAAACTCGCCCGCGAAGCGCTGGAAAAGGATCTCGCCACCATCGCCACCAACACCGAAATCATCACCCTCACCCCGGCGGAATTGCAGAAGTTCAAGGATCAGGCGAAGCCGGCCATCGAACGCCACCTCCCGAACTTCGACAAGCCGCTTCTCGACGCGCTGCTCGAGGCGAACAAATAACTGGAGCTCTACAAATTTGAATTCAACATCGGTACGATAAGAAAAAACAACCCAACCCCGTCATCCCGGCGGGGAAGCAGATGCAGCACCCCGAACGATTTATTGATTCCGATATCGATCATGTAACACGAATTGGAATTTGCGTGTGTGACGGCCCGCGAGCCGCCCCCTCACCCCAACCCTCTCCCCCTCACGGGGGCGAGGGAGAGTTG
>JAVBRW010000337.1:0-9775 GCA_031547475.1 Planctomycetota bacterium | reverse complement strand
TCACGCCGACAAAGCCGTCTTCGCGCCCGACCGGAATCTGCAGCGGCAGCGGATTGGCGCCCAGGCGGGTGCGGATCTCGTCGACCACATGATCCATTTCCGCGCCGGCGCGATCCAGCTTGTTGATGAAGGCGATGCGCGGCACGCCGTAGCTGTCGGCCTGGCGCCAGACGGTTTCGGACTGGGCCTGCACGCCGGCGACCCCGCAGAACACGCACACCGCGCCGTCGAGGATGCGGAGGCTCCGCTCCACTTCGGCGGTGAAATCGACGTGTCCGGGAGTGTCGATAAGGTTGATCTGGCTGTTCAGCCAATTGAAGGTGGTGACGGCGGAGGAGATGGTGATGCCGCGCTCCTGCTCGTCCTGCATGAAATCCATGACAGCGGTACCGTCATGGACTTCGCCCATGCGGTGCTCTTTGCCTGAATAAAAAAGTATCCGCTCGGACGTGGTGGTCTTACCGGCGTCGATATGCGCGATAATACCGATGTTTCTGACACGACCCAGCGGAGTGCCTTTGGGGTCACTCATGGGAACCTGCTACCTCTGGGAAACAATAACAATAAAAAACATCACCCGCTTGGGCGGGTGAATCAAGTTCATCTAGTATATCGGATGGCGGAAGCAATGCAAATGATTTTTTAAAATATGATTTATTTCTCCATGACCAGCGCATGGGAAACAACCGATTGATACAACCCATCGAATGGCGAAAATGATTTTCCAGTGCGGACAGGTCGCCATGGCAGGCGGTTTGTTCGGATATGAAGACAAGGGGAACCGTCAGCACCATCCCAAAAAAACCGTGAACAAGCGTGGAGATTTGTAGGATTGGACAAAGAAATGATGAAACGTGATAATTTCGATTCCATGAAGTGATGGAAAGTTGTATACTGAAACAATTGACTATGGAATGAATCGTCCCTGAAAATAATGATTTATCGATACCTTTTGTTGCAATATTCGCAAAAAACTACTCTATACGTTAATACACAACTTTCGGAATTTCCTCGCGATTTGGATATATTTTATAGCGTTCCCAATCACAAAGGCAAGTTTCGTCTAACGCGATGAGGAAAGTATGCATATAAGGCCACTCGTCTCCCCAGGTATGCTCCTTGTTGGTCTTGTCTTCGCAATTCTTTCCGTTTCAGTCGGTTACGCAGCCAACGCCCGCCCCTCGTGCATCTATTACACCAACATTCCCGGCGTGACGAAAGAGGAGGTGGAGGCGATCGAGCTGCTGAAACGCCAACGTCCCGAAGGTCTCACCTACGTCATGCTGTATTCCGACGTGTCATTTGTCGGCGTGGACGGGGAGATCAGAGGATTCACCAGGCTTTTATGCAAGGAAATCGGCGAACTGTTCGGCATCCGCGTCACACCCAGATTGGCGGATTGGAATACTCTGGCTGCGGGACTGGACAGCGGCGAATTCGATCTCAGCGGCGAATTCACCCCCACCGCCCGGCGCCGCGACAAATACCGGATGACCTCTCCCATCGCGGAGCGGACATATGTGCTTTTCCATAAGGCCGGTCGGACGGATTTCGATCTCATCAACGGCAAGGAGACGCTGCGTTACGGTTTTCTGAAAGGCAGCATTAATTATAACCGCGTGCTCGAAACGTCGGCCGTTCCGTTCACAGCCGTGTTCTTGGATAGCATCGGGGAGGCGGCCGACGCGATGCAGAACGGCAACATCGACGCGTTTATTTCCGAAGGCAGGATGGATTCCCATTTCGAAAACTATCCGGGCATAGCCTATCAGGAATACTATCCCCTCATCCACACGTCGGTGGCGCTGGCAACCGCCAATCCCGCCCTGAATTCGCTGATCGACGTATACCAGAAACATCTCGACAACGGCGGCATGGCCTGCATCGCCGGGTTGCGGGCGGAGGGCGATACGGAGTACTTGCGCCACAAGTTCCTGAAACAGCTGAGCACCGAGGAAAAGAGCTATGTGAAAGAACATGTCGAAAACGGCAAGCGGATTCCGCTGGCGGCCGAGCACGACAACTATCCAATCAGCTTTTACAACATCCGGGAAAATCGCTGGCAAGGGATAGCGCACGATATCCTGGCGGAAATAACCCGCGTATCGGGACTCGAATTCGAAATAGTCACTCCGCGCGACGCGACATGGATGACGGTGATGGAAACGCTGGAGAGGAATGGCGCGGACATGATCACCGAATTGATGCCGACCCAGAACAGGCGCGGGCGTTTCCTGTGGACGCAATCTCCCTACACGCGGGACACCTACGCCTTTCTGTCCCGCGAAGACGCGCCCAATATCAGCATGCACCGGGTGCTGGGCGCCAAAGTGGGACTGATACGCGGCAGCGCCCACGAAGACGCATTCCGCCAGGTGTTTCCGGATCACACGAATTCGGTGACGTACGGAAACGCCATGGAGGCTTTCGAAGCGCTGGAGGCCGGCGTCGTGGATATGGTGCTGATGACGAGAAACCTGCTTCTCGGCATAACCATCTACAACGAACGTCCCGACTTCAAGGTGAACATTCCCCTGAACCTGCCCAGCGATTCCTATTTCGGGTTCAATAACAACAAGGCCCTGCTCTGCGGCATCATCGACAAGGCGCAGAAAATCGTCGATTGCGAAAACATCGCGGATCAGTGGAAACGAAAGTCGTTCGACTACAAGAAGAAGATCGCCCAGGCGAGAATACCGTATTTAATCAGTATTTTCGTACTGCTTCTCGTCGTCATGTCGCTCCTGCTCGCGCTTTCCCGGAAAAAGGAATTCCGCTCCCGCCGCCTCAGCATGCTGGACCATCTGACCCGGCTTCCCAACCGTCGGCAATTCGACGAGCAGATGCGTATCGAATGGGACAAATCCGTCAAGGATCGCCTGTGCGTGAGCCTGCTGGCCATCGATATCGATCATTTCAAGCAGTTCAACGACACCTACGGCCACCCGCAGGGCGACATGGTTTTGCGCGCCATTGCGAAGGTGCTTGACGATTCGATGGGCCGGCAGACCGACTTGGTGGCCAGGATGGGCGGCGAGGAGTTTTCCGTCCTATTGCCGAACACCGGCGCCGAGGGCGCTCGCCTGGTGGCGGAAAAAATTCGCGCCAACGTCGAAAAGGCGAGTATAGAAAACCTCGCCGGCGGCCCGCCCATCGGCGTCCAGGTCAGTATCGGCGTGGCCAGCGCCAGGCCAGGCCCCGCCGATCGCCTCGAGAAATTGCAGGCGCTTTCCGATCAGGCGCTGTACGAGGCGAAGAACGGCGGCCGCAACCGCGTGTGCGTGGCGAATTCGCCATAGCGCATTTTCAATGCGCTTTCTCCTTCGCCTTCTTGCTCAACATGATTTCGAGAATGACCTTGTCCGTGTGGGCCATGCCTTCGCTCGCCAACTTGGCCAGGTGAAGAATGCTTTCTTCCGCATCGTCGCCGACAATGCCGTTGTCGCTGTCGGGAGCCTGGTTGTTCAGGGCCAGGCGGGCGGCCTTGATGGCGGCGGCCGTGGTGGTGGCGACCTTCAGGGCGCAGGTGAATTTCGCCCCGTCGCACACCATGCCGGCCAAATCGCCCGCCATGTTGCGGATAGCCCTGCCCATGCACGCCACGTCGCCCCCCAGCAAATGCACCAGCCCGCACGACGCGCCGGTCGAGGCTGTGATGGCGCCGCACAGGGCGGATAGCTTGCCGACGAAATGTTTGATATGGATGGATACGAGATGGCTTACCAACAATGCCCTCTCCAGCCGGTCGTCGTCCGCCCCGATGCGGCGCGCGATGGCGAGGACCGGGAGAGTGCATGCTATCCCTTGGTTGCCGCTTCCCGAATTGGACATGACCGGCATCATGGCGCCGGCCATGCGGAGATCCGAGCCGGCGGCGGTGAGGCGGACCGCGTAGCTGCCCGCGTCGTCGCCGAGAATGTCGTTGGCGCGCGGCGTCATGCTTTTCCCCACCCGCAGGCCGTAATCGCCTTTCAGCCCCTCCTCGGCGGCGGCGGCGTTCAGCCTGACCGTTTCCATCATGAACGCCAGCGCTTCCGGCGGCGGTTCGGCCGCGAACTCCCAGATGCGGGCCAGGGACATCGGCCAGGCGCAGTCGTCGATCAACTCGGGCGCTTCGGCGGCCGAGGAATCGGCGTAAAGGGTCCGGCCGTTTTTCTCCCGCTTGGTGACGTGGGTGTGCGCGTCCTCCAGCACGGCGCGGGCGCAATCGTCGCCGGCGCACACCGTCGCTTCGGCGTACAAAACCTTCGGCGTGTCGGCCAGCCCGACCGAGACGCGTCCCTCCGACAGCATGGCGATGGCGCGGCAGGCGATGTCCGGCGTGACGGTTTTCAGCACTTCCAGCCCGAGATCGGGATCGCCCCCCAGGGCGCCGGCGGCGGCGGCGATGTCCAGTCCCGCCCTGCCCGTCCCCGGCACCTTGACGCCGAGGCCGTTTTTGTACAAATTGCCGCTGACCAGGACATCGATCCGCTCCGGCTCCTTGCCGAGATCGCGGGTGGCGATGGCGGCGGCGAGCGCCACCGCGACCGGTTCGGTGCAGCCGAGGGCGGGAACCACCTCCTGCCTCAGAATTTTCATGATACGGTCGGTAGTTTGGGGATCCATTGCACAGTCCTTTTTTTGGCAACCCGCGCTTGGCGGCCGATATTTGGCGATTGACATTTGTCAATTCGGCGACTATATCTACTGGTTTGGACCCGCACGAACAATATTCTCCGACACCTGACAATTGTCAAGGGATCCTCGGCTAGGTTCCCGCAATCACCAACTTCGCGAATTCGAACAATCAGCTACGGGAGATCGGATGTATTATTTGCAGTTGACCGTCGACGGTCTGGCGCAAGGAGCGATATACGCCTTGATGGCCATCGGCTACTCGGTCATCATGGGGAATCTCGGGCTCGTCACCTTCACCTACGGCGAGGTGGTGATGATCGGCGCCTACGCCGGCGGGTTCTACTGCCTGGCCGTGCTCAAGCTCGGAATTCTCCTGTCGCTGGCCGGCGGTTTTGCCGCTTCGTGGATAATCGGCATGGTCATCGAGGTCGTATGCTACCGCCGCTGGCCGAACGGTCCGTCGCAAATCTGGCTCATCGCCACCATCGGCGTGTCCACCATACTGAAATCGGGCGGGCAGGTCGTGTTCGGCACCGAGCAGAAGTTCGTCCCCGACGTGTTCGACGGCGTTTGGGAAGTCGGCGGAATCCGCATCATGCACATCCAGATCGCCATCATATGCGTCCTCCTGTTCCTTTCCTTCTGCCTGTGGTTTTTCCTGAAAAAGACCCGCCTCGGCATGCAGCTGAAAGCGGTGTCGATGGACAAGACGGCCGCCGCCCTCCTGGGCGTGCGGGTGCCCCGCGTCATGCTGGTGGGGAACGCCATCGGCTGCGCCTTGGGAGGCATAGCCGGCGTTCTCCTCGGAGTATACTATAACTCGGTGTTCGCCATCATGGGCGGCGTCGCCGGGCTGAAAGCGTTCGCGGCCGGCGTATTCGGCGGTCTGACCAGCATTCCGGGCGCGGCCATCGGCGGGGTTCTCCTGGGCATCCTCGAAAACCTCGGCGTCGCCGTGTTCTCGTCCGGCTGGCGCGACATCATCGGCTTCAGCGTCATGATTATCATCCTGCTGGTCCGGCCGTCCGGGCTTTTGGGGCGAAAGGGGGCGGAAAAAATATGATCCGCTTCATCCGTTCCCGCAAAACGCTTTTCCTGCTCGCCCTTCTGGCCGTTCTCTTGGTGTTTCCCTTTATCATGAAGGGGAACAACTATGTTTTGCGCATCGCCATCAACGTCCTCCTTTACACCATACTCGGCACCAGCTTGAACATGATCAACGGCTATTCCGGCCAGTTCAACATCGGCCAGGCCGGGTTCTACTGCATCGGCGCCTATACCGCCGCCATCCTCTCGACCCGCCACGGATTCAGCTTCTGGGCCTGCCTCCCCATAAGCGGCCTTATGGCGGCCGCCTCGAGCCTGCTGCTGGGCATTCCCACCGCCCGCCTCAAAGGCATATTCCTTGCCATGACCACGCTCGGCTTTTCCGAAATCGTCCGCCTGATCGTGCTGAACGCCGGCTCGTTCACCCGGGGACCGATGGGCATACCCGGCATTCCGGTGCCGACCGTCTTCGGATACAAGCTGAGCACCAATTTCCATATGTATTACCTGGCGCTGTTCCTGGTGGTGGTGACCCTATTCGTATGCATCCGGGTGCTCGACTCCCGCATCGGCCGCGCCTGGATCGCCATTCGGGAAGACGAGCTCGCCGCCCGCGCCATGGGCATTCCGACCATCCGCTACAAAATCTACAACCTCGCTTTCGCCACCTTCTGGGCTGGCGTGGCCGGCTGCTATTACGCGTTCCTTTCCAACTTCATCAGCGCCGACTCGTTCAGCCTTGACGAAGGTTTCGCCATCATGTCCATGGTGCTGGTGGGCGGCATGGGATCGATGGTCGGCCCGCCGGTCGGCGCCCTGATCCTGGTCATCATTCCCGAGATCTTCCGCTTCCTGTCCGAATACCGGCTGATCATCTACGGCGCCGCCATCCTTATCACCATGCATCTGCGGCCGCAAGGCATATTTGGCGGCGATATTCTGAACCTGCCCGCCAGGGCGCCCGCCGCTGACGATGACAAGGACGAGGAGGAAAAGGACAATCTCGCCCTTCAGGCGGGAGGGCGGTCATGATGGACGGCACAATTCTCGAAACCAGGTCGCTGTCGGTCAATTTCGGCGGTCTGAAAGCGGTTGAAAAAGTCGACATGACGGTGAAACGCGGCGAGATCCACGGCGTCATCGGCCCGAACGGGGCGGGCAAAACCACCTTCTTCAACATGTTGACCGGCTTTGTCGAACCGGTGAGCGGCCAGGTTCTGTTCAAGGGTCAGGACATCACCGGCCTCGCCCCCCACAAGACGGCGGCGCTCGGAATGCGCCGTTCGTTCCAGAACATCAAGCTGTTCAAAACCATGACGGTTCTCGAAAATGTCAAAGTCGGTTTCCACCACCAGCTCAAGACCAGGCTGTGGGACGCGGTCCTCCATACGGGGACCTATCGGCGGGACGAAAAATACATCAATACCAAGGGCATGGAACTGCTGGCTTCGGTCGGCCTCGATCAGTACGCCGGAATGAAAGCCGCCAACCTTGCCTACGGCACTCAGCGGCGGCTGGAAATCGCCCGCGCCCTCGCGTCCGATCCCGAGCTTCTGCTTCTCGACGAGCCTGCCGCCGGCATGAATCCGAAAGAGACGGCCGAGCTGACCTCGTTCATCCACGACATCAACACCGGCGGCCGCACCATCGTGGTTATCGAGCACGATATGAAGTTGATCATGAAGGTGTGCCACATCATCACCGTCCTCAACCAGGGCGTCAAAATCTGCGAAGGCGATGCGCAGGCGGTCAGGCACAATCCGGAAGTCATCGCCGCCTATCTCGGCCGTTCGGCGGCCGAGTAAAGCGCAGCCAAGGGATATAAGCGCATGGGCGAAACCATATTGCGGGTCGAAGGCTTGCATGTCCATTACGGCGGCATCAAGGCGGTCAAGGGCATTTCGTTCGAAGTGGCCAAGGGGGAGATTGTCGCCATCATCGGCTCCAACGGCGCCGGCAAATCGAGCACGCTCATGGCGATTTCGAACATTGTCCGGAAAAACCGGGGCACGATCGAATTCAAGCAAACCGACATCACCCACCTGCCCCCGGCCGACATCGTCCTGATGGGCATAGGCCACATACCGGAGGGGCGGCACATTTTTCCGTTCCTGACGGTGGAGGAAAACCTCTACATAGGCGATTCCGGCCGCGCCAAATCGAATCCGAAACTGATGCGGGAAAGCATGAACATGGTCTACGACCTGTTCCCCAAGCTTTTCGAACGGCGCAATCAGCCCGGCGGCACCCTGTCCGGCGGCGAGCAGCAGATGCTGGCCATCGGCCGCGGCCTTATGCTCGATCCCGACATGCTCATGTTCGACGAACCGTCCCTCGGCCTCGCCCCCATCATTGTCGAGGAGATTTTCGAACTCCTGGGCCGCATCCGCGACATGGGGAAGACTATTCTCCTTATCGAGCAGAACGCCAACATGGCGCTCCATCTCGCCGACCGGGGCTATGTCATCGAGACGGGGAAAATCGCCCTGTCGGGGCCGGCCGAAGCGCTCCGCAACAATCCGAAAGTGGCGAGCGCGTACCTCGGTATTTAAGATGAAATTATTGATATGATTCGATGTTCCACATGGAAATCCGCTATTGTCCTATTTCACGCAAGGAGAAGAACATGGCAATCACGAACAAGCCGGGCAAATCCGACGCCGTCACCGACAAGCTGCGCGCCGCCATCGAGCACCGCGCGCTGTGGATGTACCTGCTCATGGACGAGGCGCGCAAAAAAGGCCTCGATTGGGACGATTTCGCCCGGAAGGCCATTCTGCGCTGCGGCAACATGCACGGAGATGTCAAGTTCCACAATGAAGGCGATCTGAAGAAGTTCGGCGTGGCGTTCGCCAACCAGGATGTGGTGAACATTTTCGAAATGGACGTCAAGGAGGCGAGCGACAAAAAGCTCTACATCGAATTTCACTACTGCCCGCTCCTGACCGCCTGGCAGAAGGCCGGCGCTTCGGAGGAGGACTGCGCCAAGCTTTGCGACATCGCCATGGACGGCGATCGCGGCATTGTCGAAGCCTGCCCCAACTTCAAGTTCACCCTCGGCGACACCATCGCCAAGGGCGGCAAAGTGTGCGAGGTGTGCGTGGAACGGAAGTAATTCACAATGCACAATTCACAATTATTGCGGGAAAAATTGTGAATTGTGAATCGTGAATTATGAATTCAAGGATCGTTTCCCTTCTTCATCAAGGAGAACACATGAAAAAGATTATGTTGGCGTTGTTCGCACTGTCCTTCGCGCTGACGGCGGGCGCCCGGTCGGCCGATCCCATCCGCATCGGTCTGTCCGCCCCGATCACCGGCAACTACGCCGAATTCGGCGAGAACTTCCGCTTCTCGGCCGAAATGGCGATCAAGTCGATCAACGAACAGGGCGGCCTCCTCGGCCGGCCGGTGGAAGTGGTGGTCATGGACTCGAAGGGCGATCCGAAGGAAGCCGCCCTCATCGCCCAGAAGCTGGTCGAGGACAACACCATCGTCGCCGAAGTGGGCGATTTCACCAGCACCTGCTGCCTTGCCGCCGCGCCCATTTACGAACGGGCGGGCCTGGTCCAACTGTCGCCGACCTCGTCCCACCCCGAGTTTGCGCCGTCCGGGAAATACATGTTCGGCGTCATCGGCACTCAGGCGGCGGAAGCGCCGTTCAATGCCGAATTCACCGCCAAGGATTACCTCGGCGCCAAATCGGTCGCCGTCCTCTATATCAACAACGACTGGGGCCAGGTCACCAAGGACGAGTTCGTCAAGGCCTGCAAGCGTATCGAATTGCCGGTCACCGGCGTCGAACTGTTCATGGAGGCGGAGCGCGACTACGTCGCCGTCCTGAACAAGCTGCGCCAGACCAACCCGGACAGCCTGCTCATCGTCGCCCACTACAACGAAGCCGCCGCCGTCTGCCGCCAGATCAAGCGCATGGGCTGGAACGTCAAGAAGCTCGCGCCCAGTTCCATCTTCTCTTCCAAAATGATCGAGCTCGGCGGCGATTCGGTGGAAGGCATCGCCTCCTGCACCATTTTCGCGCTGGAAGACCCGAACCCGAAGGTCCAGAACTACATCGCCGCCTTCGAAAAAGTCGCCAAGCGCAAGCCCA
>JAVBRW010000350.1:0-5000 GCA_031547475.1 Planctomycetota bacterium | reverse complement strand
GAATGGCGCTGAAATAAGGTCGGAAATTCGTATCGTGTTATGTATGGGGAGGTTTGGAAGCCACCCCCTCTCCCCGACCCTCTCCCCCTCTCGGGGGCGAGGGAGAACGCCGGGCGGAACGAAAAGACAAAACGCGTTGTCTTTCCTGCAACGATTCGCCACCCTTTCTCCCTCCCCCCGGGAGGGGGGGAGGGTTGGGGAGAGGGGGAGGCTTCCAAACCTCCCCATACATAACACGATACGAATCTCCGACCTTATTTCAGCGCCATTCGGGCCATGTTGCGCAATTGGCGGTTCAATTGCGTAACGTGTCCCCGCATTCCGGAAAGGAGCGTTCCCTCCATGATCGAAGGCGCCGTCAGCAGAAGCGGCGCCTCGATGTGGCGAAACAGTTCATCAAGGACAGGAAATTGCTGCCGTAACCGAGCGCCTCATTCCTCCTCGTGCGACGCGTTGGCGTTGACCGAGACGATTTCCTCCATCCGGGAAATCCGCTCGGCCAGGACCGCCACCGGCTTGCTGCCCTGCAGGCGCACAACCATGCTGGCCTGGTTGTTTTCGGCGTCCTCCTTCATGGTGAAGCTGCGGACGACGAAACCGCTGGCGGTGCAGACGGTCAGCACCCGGGCCGCGACCTCCCGCCCCGCTTTGTACCGGACGACCAACTGGTTCGAGGTGCCGAAAAAGCGGCGCAGTATCCGGCTGTAGCCGAATACGGCGATAAAATGCCCGATCGTCGCCGCCACCGCCAGAATCGGCAGCCCGCCGCCGCAGGCCATGCCGATGGCGGCGGTGAGCCAGATGGTGGCGGCCGTGGTCAGGCCGTGGACAATGTCCTTCCGGACAAAAATCAGCCCGCCGCCGATAAAGCCGATGCCCGACACAATCTGCGCCGCCACCCGCGACGGATCCAAAGACACGCCGGGCTGCCCCAGGATGTCGGAAAAGCCGAATTTCGATACGAGCATAAGGAGCGCCGCGCCGAGCCCGACCAGCGTGTGGGTGCGGAGGCCGGCGCTTTTCATCCTGAGTTCCCGCTCCAGGCCGATGATCGACGACAGGATAAATGCCAGGATTAGTTCGTCGACCTGTATCCTGCCCTGGCCGAAATGTCCGAACGAAAATATGTTGAAAATGTCCATGGCGGGCTCCGCAAGGAATAGGCTGCGCTTCTCTGCATTTCCGTCGATCATAAGCAACGCGGCCGCAATATCAAGCCCCGTCCGCCCAAGACGCTTGACATCCGGGCAAAACGCATCTACAACGGGATTGCGCGCCGCGGTTATTGGTTCCGCGATTTCCCGTGCCGCTTGGGGTCTCTGCCGTTCAGGTCAATCCCGAGTTATCCCGGCACAACTTCCCGCTCGGGGTGCGGCAATTGTTTATCCCGCCGGGATAATTCGGTGTGGGCAATCGCTGCACCTGAAACCCGGCGTACATTTACGTTATCGAACTCGACAATACGCATTGCCCGGAGGCCGCCCGATCCATGGAACTCGTCATGTCCGTCCCCTACCTTGTGCGCATCATCCTTTCCCTTTTCGCCATTCTGGTGTTCCAGAAAGTGCTGAAACGGCTCGATCTCGCCATGGTGACGGGAATCGTCATCCTCGCCCTGTGGACGGGACAAACGCCGGCCACCGCCGCCGCCATCGCCAAAGGCCGCCTGTTCTCGTTCGACACCTTCTTCCTGGTCGTGATCGTCGCCGGCGTCATCTGGCTGAGCGGGCTCATGTCGGAGGCGGGCATAATGAAGGATTTGGTCGTTTGCCTGAAATCGCGGCTGTCGCGGCGGGCCATCCTGGCCGCGCTGCCGGCGGTGGTCGGGCTGCTGCCGATGCCGGCCGGCGCCCTGTTCTCGGCGCCGCTGGTCGACGACGCCGACGACGCCGGCCTGTTGTCGCAGGTCGAAAAGACCCGCATCAACTACTGGTTCCGCCATGTGTGGGAATACTGGTGGCCGCTGTACCCGGGCGTGCTGCTGGCGGTCGATCTGTCGAAGCTGCCGATCTTCTTCTTCGTCCTCTTGCTGTCGCCCATGTTCCTGGCCGCCGTCGCCGCCGGCTACCTGTTCCTGCTCCGGAAAGTCCCCAACAGCCCGCCGAAGGCGAAAGGCCCGGACGACAAGTCGTTTCTCCCCCTCGTCCTCCCCACCCTCACCGTCATCGGCGTGTACGGGATTCTCCTGGCCGCCGTTCCGGCGCTGGCGCGGGTGGACAAATACCTGCCGATGGTGATCGGGGTGGCCGCCGGGCTGGCCGTCCTGCAGATTCAGCGGCCGCTGGCGTGGAAGGTGTGGAAAAAGCAGATGTTTTCGAAACGCGTGCTCGGGCTCCTGGTCATCATCGTCCTGGCCCGCATCTACGGCGCGTTCATCGAGGCGAGGCTGACGGACGGGGATCTCCTCATGGATCATCTCCGGGCCGAACTGAACACCTTCGGCATTCCGGCCATCATCCTGGTGATTGTCATCCCCTTCGTCTCCGGCCTGACGACCGGCATAACCGTCGGCTACATCGGCGCCAGCTTTCCCGTCGTGCTGTCGCTGGCCGGGCCGACGCCGGGCGAATTCTATTCCACCATCGTCCTCGGCTTCGCCAGCGGTTTCATCGGCATGATGCTGAGCCCGATCCACGTCTGCCTCATCGTGACGAACGAGTATTTCAAAACCAGCCTCACCTCCAGCCTGGCCGGCATGATACGGCCGGCCGCGCTCACCCTTTTCTTCGCCGTGTGCTATGGGACGCTGCTGTACACGACAACATGATGAACCTCGATTATCGGTTTCGGGCTGCGACAAGCGTGCCGATCACTGGCAGGGGCGGCCCGCGGCCGTCCCGTCATCAACCGAATTTATCGGTATTCACCTATACGGCAGTTTCTTTGTTCTAAACGGCTTGAAAAAATCCAGTGAAGGGTCGTACAACTCGCTGTCGATTTCCACCAAGCCAAGTATTGAATGAAAAAGGTTGTCATGCGACAGAGTCATTGTTTCCGCCGCTCCCTTCAGTTTATCGTAGTCCACATGATCCTCCCGCTGCATTGTTTCCGACATCCAGAGGAGCATAGGAACATGCGTTTGCTCGACCGGCGCGAGCGCATAGGGAAAACCGTGAAGGTACATGCCATTCTCGCCTAACGATTCACCATGATCGGAGACATAGATCAATCCCGCTTCGTAATGGGGGAATCGCTTGAGAATATCTATTGCGCCGGACACCACATAATCCGTGTAGAGAATGGTGTTGTCGTAGGTATTGACTATTTCCTGTTGGGGATGGCTTTGTATTTCGGCGGTGTCGCAAGTCGGGGTGAATAGACGGAATTCCTCGGGATAGCGGCGATAATAGCTTGGTCCATGGCTTCCCATCATATGCAAAACAATTACGGTGTCCTTCGTAATGCTTGCCAGCCGTTCGTCCAAACCGTCGAGGAGAACTTCATCGTAAAATGTTTCGCCGTTCCTGTATTGGGGATTGCCTTCCTCCATCAAATTAATCGTCGGTACGCGGTCGCTGACTCCCTTGCTTCCTCCGTCGTTGTCCAGCCACAATACGTCATACCCCGCTTTTTGCATGACATCCAACAGGTTTTCGCTTCTGTAGGCCGAGTCTATATCGAATCTCTCGCGCGGCAAGTGCGAAAATATACAGGGAAGAGAGAAGGCGGTTGCAGTGCCGCTGGCGGTCACATTGGGGAAGTTTACGATGTTTTGAAGGGAAAGCTTCGGATTGGTATTCCGCTCATACCCGTTCAAGGAAAAGTTCATCGCCCTCGCCGTTTCGCCAATCACGAGAACAAGGACGGTATAGTATGGATCTTCGAACGGGACATGCTCGGGGGCTTTGTCAATGACCATAAACGGGCGGTTTTGGCGGGCCAATTTACGGAAATACGATTTTGTCGAAAAAATATAATTGAATGGCGTCAGATGACGCCCGGCGTTTCGGTTATTTCTTCCGGCGCTGGCATAGTCTTTGTAGAAATACAGAACCAAGCCCGCAAGAAGAAGGAGGCAGACCAATACATGAAGACCCCGGAGAGCCAGTTCCCATCGGAGCGGGCGATAGACAATTTTGAGAAAAACAACTATGGCCGCGGGCAGTACGCCGAAAAGCGCGACCCACCCCATGCCGCCAAGCGTCACCATTTCCAGTGCTTCGTGAGGCTTGGCTTCAAAGACGTTCCGAATCATTTCGGAATCGATAATGACATTCAGCTTGATCATGAAATAGTTGGCGGCGGATGAAAGCAACAACAAAGCCACGGTAATCGCCTTGCCCGCGTACGGCCAAAATGCAATGGAAAACACCGCATAAAATACGATAAACAGGATTACGGGCATGCTTGCCGCAAAGAGATAAGAGCCGATGTCGGACAGTTCCAAATGAGTCCGGACAAAGCCCCAAAAAGCCAGATTCATTGCGCTGGCGAAGTAGGCGGCGATCCCCGCTATCAGCCACGTGCTTCGTATTTCCCGGTTAGGCAACTTCCTTCTCCTTAACCTTGCGCCGCATTGGAACCCGGCGGCTACTCCAGCAAGAGCGCCATCGGGACAAATGCATTCGCAATGATCGCTGCCAGTACGGCAAGCGCATCCTTGTCTTTGGCATTTTTAATGAAAGGAACAGGAGTATATGTTTTTCAAATCCGGTTGTCATTCTCCAAAACTCAAAAGTTACACTACGTTACATTGACACCCGACATGGAATGGCCTACCGCCCGAAATGATCAAAAACCTCCCTGCCGGGCATATCCTTAGGCAAACCCCGCTTGCACCACCGAAGACCAAACAGGAACCCCGGAAACTTTAAAGGAAATCAAACGGCGGTTTGTTTGATTTCCTTTAAAAGCCCGCAGATAGCCAATCGAGTAGGCGGGTTCCTCGCGGTTCCCGCCTCTCACACCACCGTACGTGCCTTTTATGGCATACGGCGGTTTCCAGTCAGGTGCTTAACTTGGCATAATGGTCGCTCAAGCTGTAGAGTCCCAGTTCCCCA
>JAVBRW010000215.1:0-2944 GCA_031547475.1 Planctomycetota bacterium | reverse complement strand
CGAACCCTGTGGTCCCAACCCTGTTCGCAATTGACTGGCGGGCGGCCACCTGGGCCGCCCGTGATCAATAGGTTTGTCACAGCACAAAAACCGTACTATTTGTACTGCTTCGTCACGCCCTTCTCGATCAGCTTCGCAATGCGCGCGTCGTCGTAGCCGATGCTTTTCAGCACTTCGGCCGAATGCTCGCCGTGCTTCGGCGGGTTGAGGCGGAGGGGCGGCGGCTCGTCGTCGTAGCGGACCGGATGGTTGACCACCTTGACGGTGCCGATGTCCGGATCCTTGATCTCAAGCACCACCTTGTTGAACTTGACCTGCTCGTCCGCCAGCACTTCGGGATAATAATTGCACGGACCGTGCCAGATGCCGTGTTCCTCGAACACTTTCATCCACTCCGCCGTCGTTTTCTTTTTCATTTCCGCGCAAATGATCTTGTCGACTTCCAGCCGCTTGTCCATTTGATCCTTGAAGGTGTAGCCGTCGAGGCAGCCGGGCGTGAACAGCGGTTTCAGCTTGTCGACGTGGGTCAGGGACAGGGTGATGCAGTCGTCCTTGGTGGCGTAGACGCCGTAGGGCGACTGGTGGAACCGTGAACTGAGGCCGGTGGCGGGGCGATCGGTCAGGACGCCGCCGTTCATGAAATACGCCAGCGGTTCGAGCTGGAGATCGAGGGCGGCGTTCAAGAGGCAACTGTCGACCTTGCAGCCCTGGCCGGTTTTTTCCCGGCGGTAGATGGCGGCCAGGGTGCCGAGGGCGGCGAGGATGGCGCCGTGCTGATCGACGGCCGGCGTGCCGACCGGGGCGGGCGGCCGGTCGCCGGCGCCCGACAGTTGGGCAAGGCCGCTGACGCCCTGCGCCAGCATGTCCTGGCCCGGCACGTTGACTTTCGGGCCTTTGGAGCCGTAGCCCGAGCACGAGCAGTAGATGAGGCGGGGATTGATTTCCTTCAGCTTCTCGTAGCCGCGGCCGAGGCGGTTCATGACGCCGGGCTTGAAGTTTTCCAGCACGACATCGTATTCCTTGACCAGATCGTAGACGGCCTGGATCGCATCCGGATCCTTCAGGTTCAGAATGAGCGACTTCTGGTTCCGGTTGGCGAGCATGAAAAAGACGCTGGCGCCGTTGATGTAGGTGTTGCAGCCCGACCAGTTGCGCTCGTACGGGCCCTGGGGCGACTCGATCTTGATCACGTCGGCGCCGAGATCGGCCAGCGTCTGGGCGGCCGACGGGCCCTGCATGTAATGGGTGAACGCGAGCATCTTGACACCTTCGATCATGGCTTCCCCTTTCATTGCACCGCAATCTTGACCAGAATTTTCTTCGCCCTCCCGGGCTGTCCGTCCATGCACTGGCCCTTGTGGCCGTCGGACGGGAAAAACACGGCGAAATCGCCGCCGCGCAGTTTCATCTCGAGCATGCCCTCGATGTTTTCATAATAGATCATGTCGCTGGCGTGATCGTACGCCGTCCTGACCCGGGTCAGGAAGGCGGCGGGCGCCCAGTACAACACTTCCGTTCCCTCCACCACCAATTGCACATCGACGTGGCAGAGGTGGCGCTCCATCGGCACCGGATCGGCCGGGACCGTTTCGCCCTCGCACACTTTCGCGAAAATGCTTTTGCCGTCGATTTCGACGATTTCGCCGGGGCGGAGCGCTTTCAGATCCGTGCTTTTCAGCCAGGCGAGCGCCCGGCCCAGCTTTCCGCCCATGATGCCGTAGTCGGTCAGGGATGTGTGGAGGTTGTCGAGAATCACGCGTTCGGCCCTTTCGGTTTCTGGAATCCCGCGAACTGTTCCATCATGGCCACCGTGTCCAGCGGTCCGATGCCGGCGAGGACGAACATGCGGTGCAAGTCGACCGTCGCGTTGGTGAGGAACAGGGGAAGGCGTTTCGCCAGGGCGAACGCCTGCACCGGTTCGAGATCCTTCAGCATGTTGTCGATTCGGCCGGTCGGGGTCATGTCGCGGGCCGCCATCTTGGGGCCGAACTCCTGGAGGATGTTGCTGTCGGCGCGGCCGCCCTTGAGCGCGGCCGGGATTTTGGCCGGATCGACGCCGCCGGCCTCGGCCAGGCGGATGGCTTCGGCCAGGGCCTGGAAGCCGATGCCGATCAGGACCTGGTTAATCATCTTGGTGGTTTGCCCGGCGCCCTGCGGGCCCATGTGGGTGAAGTTGGCGCACAGGGAATCGAGCGCGCGCCGCGATTTTTCCACATCGGCCGCGTCGCCGCCGGCCATGAGGGTGAGCTTGCCGACCGCCACCTTCGGCGCTCCGCCGGACAGCGGGCTGTCGACCCATGGCATGCCGGTGCGCTGCCGCAGTTCCTTGGCCATTTCGACGGTGGCGACGGGATCGATGGACGACATATCGATAAGCATTTTGTCCGGCGAGGCGGCTTCGACCACGCCGCCCGGGCCGAACACGGCGGAGCGGACGATGGCGGCGGAATTGAGGCTGGTGACGGTGAATTCGCTGGCGCGGGCGGCGTCGGCCGGGCTGGCCGCCACCTTGGCTCCGAGTTTGGCGAGGGCGGCGGTTTTTTCCTTGTCGAGATCGAACACGGTCAGCGGATGGCCGACATCCAGGAACCGCCTGGCGATGGCTCCCCCCATGATGCCGACGCCGATGACGGAGACGCTTGCGAGAGTACCCATTGTGTATGCTCTTTCCGGACTGTGGCCGCCTCGCCCGGCGGGCGGGGATGGCCGGGTTGAGGCGCGATTCGGGAAGCGGTGACGCTGTCCCGTGGTTGCGCAATCGTTTGCATGAAACGCCGCTTAAGGTAAATTATCCCATGCCCGGGGCTTTGTCAATGCAATAAAACGGAGTTTCGCGACGCTGGAATTCGGGGACATGTTGCGCAATTGGCGGTTCAATTGCGTTACGTGTCCCCGAATTCCGGGCGGACCCTGCGAATTCATGCTGAAATGCAATGCTTCCCCG
>JAVBRW010000105.1:0-3307 GCA_031547475.1 Planctomycetota bacterium | reverse complement strand
CGGGGAATGCGGAGCTCCACCGATTCGAACTGCGCGTCCGGCCGGCCGCGATCCTCCGGCGGCTGCGCCTTGACCGTCACGGCGAACGGGGCGGTCTCCTTGGTCTGGCCGCGCTTCATGTAATACGGCGTCAGCGTGATGTCGCCGCGCCGCCGGCCCGAATCGGGCGGGAACCAGCGCACCTTCAACAACAGCGTGACGAAATGCGGATCGTCCTGGCGCCGGAGCGGCTCGATATCGACGTCAACATGCGAAAGCAGGCGGAACGGCAAATACAGCGTCATGTCGGCGGGCGGAACGGAATTGACCGTCATCGACACCTGGGCAAGCTTGCCGCCCTGCTTGTCCGCCCCGGCGGGCGAGGCAATCTGGATCTGGCTTCCGGGATCGGGCGCGACCGAATATTTGGCCAGGCTGGCGACGAGTTGCTGCCCGACAGGCGGAAGGTTGAGGCGCAATTCGTCGGGCCGGATCACCCAGCCGTTTTCCATGCCGCCGTCGTTCCGCCGCGCCGCGTAGCGGAGGCGGAAGCGGATGGGCGCCTGCCGGGGCATGTGGTTGACGACCTCGATGTTCTGCGGCTGCGACCGGGTCTCGGAGAGCAGCGGCGGCTCCGGGCCCACCCGCACCGACATGCGGGTCAGGGCCAGCGTGGCAGACAGGCCGGTGATGAAAGACGGCACCCGGCGCACCGGTATGGACCGGGGCAGGGGCGTCTGGTTGCCGGCCCAGTCCACCAGCTGGAGCGGCGGGCCGTCGGCGATTTCGGCGCGCGCGAGCGGGCGTTCCTCCGGCGATCCGTTGTGCCAGATGGCGACGACCGCCTCGTCCGTGCCGGGGCGGCGGAACACGTGCGCCTCGAACGGCGGCAGCAGGCCGAGTTCGCCAAGGTAGTCCGCCCCTTCCAGGTGGCGGGCCAGGGTGGCGGCGGCCAGGAAGCTGGGGCGGGCGAGGGTTTCCAGCATTTTGTCGCCGAAACGATCGCGGCGCAGCATGCCGCGCTCCGCGTCGAACAGATCGCCCAGGAATATGACCTCGGGCGCAACGATGGCGGCGTAGACGCCGCGCTTCATCATTTGCTCGAGCTGGATTTTTTCCGCCGCCGCGTTGGGCTCGTGCGACAGGGCGGGGGCGGATTCGAGGTAGAGCCAGGCGCCGCTCCGCATGCGGCTCCGCGCCTGGTCCTCCACCTGATCGGCGGCCGGGGCGGGGGCGAGGCGCGCCAGGCGCTCGGGCGGGTAGATCCTGCCCCGTTCCAGAAAATACGGTTCGAACAGCCAGGGGAACACTTTCGCCGCGTTCGGCCACAGGCTCTGGACCGGATCGAGGTCGGAGGCATAGGCCTGCGCCACGGTGGGCGCGGCCGGGAAGGCGGCGCGGGGCAGGCCGGCGCCCAGGCGCAAGTTTTCCACCATCGGCTGGCCGCCCGAATATTCCCCGAGGGTTTTCAGCATGGCGTCGAACGAATTGGTCCGGGGCATGCCGTAGAGGCTGGCGTCGCCGTCGTCGCCCCACTGCCAGCCGTCCATGAACAGCCCGAGCCGCCTGCCCGCCTCGTCCAGCAGCCGGTTCAGCCGCTCGCCGTCCTCCGCCATGACCTGGGCGAGGCTGCCGCCGCCGAACATGCCGGGGGGCGGGCTGATGACGCCGGTGACGGTGATGCCGGACGACCGGAGGCCGCGCATGGCGTCGGCCAGGGCGGCGTAGTAATTCTCGTTGCCGCCTGATTCGGCGTAGTCGGTTCGCCACGGGACGATTTTCGTCTGTCTGGTTCCGGAACGGAGCAGGATGCTCCCGAGGCCGTTCGGACGGGCGAGAACGGCGTCCGGCACCACGCCGGCGCGGACGCCGAACAGCGGCTTCCCCGTTCGCAGGGCCAGGGCGTCCGCCTTGTCCTCCGGGCGCATGACCGCGACCGCCCGCATGACGTCGGTGGTCAGGCGATCGTCGGCGTCGTACAGGCGGATGTTGAAATAGTACACGCCGTACCTGCCGCGCGGGAACGACACCTCCTCGGTGGCGCCGCCGCCGTCGTCGGCCCGCACCGGAGCGCGCTCCCTGAGCCCGGCGCCGATCGGCCGGTTGTGGACGTCGGTGACTTCCACCCGGCGGAAATAGCGCTTGCCCTTGAAAAAGCCGGGATTGGCGGGGTCGGGGACGTTGTCGAACAGCCCGGCGTAGCGCACCGGGATGATTTGCCCCGCATCGCCCCCGGAGGACGGGCGGGGGGCGCCTATCATGATGCGCGGGTGCGGTTTCAGCGAGATGTCGTCCACCCAGACGTCGCCGTGGTAGGCGTCCTCGAAATTGTCGGGCAGGCGATCGAGGATGACGAACAGCCGGGCGGCGTTGGCGGCGGGCGGCGGATCGGACACCAGCATTTTCGCCGGCACGACCGGCCAGTCGATCTGCCCGGTCCCGAGATCGGGGATTTCGTCCGACCGGAGAACGGCGACGGCGGAGGGGTCGATGCGCATCCAGTCCACTCCGGCGCGGATGCGGGCGCCCCGGATGCCGGAATCCCGGGCGAAAATGGAGAACTCGTACGACAGTTCGGGATCGATCGGCACCGGCGTTCTGGTCCGCACGCCGACCCGGGTGCCGTCGTATCCCATGTGGAGGACGTGGTTCGGGACGTCCCGGTAATTGCCGGGAATCTGGCCGGTGGCGTCGGTGACGATGGAGACGGTGCTGATGAGGTATTCGGGAAAGCCGACCGCCCGCACCGGCTCCCAGAAATCGGGCCAGCCGTCGTTGTCGTAGTCGGCCGATTCGGGAAGCGGCAGGCCGGTGTCGGGGTCGCGGTCGTTTTCGAAATCGTGGCTGTACAGCGTCCGCGCCAGCCGCTCGCGATCCGCCGCCTGGGCGGACGTGGCGCGTTCGACGGTGATGCCGGGCTCGGCGGCGGCGGCCGGGAGGGCCGGGACGGCGAGGAGAAAAAGGAGAAGGGAAAGATTATTTAAGATTGTCGATTGTAGATTTACGATTTTGCTTTGCATATCCCCGTTCCTGTCGCATCACTTTTCGCGCGCGGCCCCAGATCGTGAATTGTAACGGAAAACATGGAAGCAATGCAAAATCTTAAATCATAAATCACAATCATATTGATTTCGTGATTGCTGATGCTACCTGGGTTCCTTGCCGTCCAAGTCTATCCCGAGTTATCCCGGCACAACTTCCCGCTCGGGGTGCAGCGATTGTTCATTCCGCAGGGATGACGGTTAAGGTATGCGCGACGCAGTGGGGGAGGTGACGCGACTCCGCACCCACTGCGTCGCGCATACCCATAACGGCAAACCGGCGTCCG
>JAVBRW010000282.1:0-8634 GCA_031547475.1 Planctomycetota bacterium | reverse complement strand
GACGCGTCTCCGCATCGAATGCGCCGCGCACACCCAAAACGTCATCCCGGCGGGATAAACAATCGCTGTACCCCGAGCGGGAAGTTGTGCCGGGATAACTCGGGATTGACCTGAACGGCAAGGAATCCAACATTGGAAATCACGGAATCAATAAGATTTTTCCTCCCACCTGCGTTTCTGTCGGAATTAAATCTTAAATCTGCACTCCTAAATCGCCTCTCATTCCAAACTGTCGATTGTCACCAAACTGTGCCGCGCCCAACTCGGATCCGCCTCGGGGAAATCCATGCGCTGGTGGGCGCCCCGGCTTTCCGTCCGCTGCAGGGCGGCGACGGCGATGACCAGGGCGGTGGTCAGCATGTTCTGGATTTCGAAACCGGGCCGCATGTGGAACTGCTCGGCCAGAACATACCTGCCCCACGCCTTGATCGTCTCCACCGTTTCGGTAAGGCGCATGGCGTTCCGGAACACGCCGAGATTGCGCCAGGTCAGCGCTTTCAGCGAATGGCTCAAATCCTCCACGTCCAGCCGCGCGCCCTTCGACCTCAGGCACTTGGCGATGCGGGCGGTGTGGCTCGTCCGGGCGCCCGGCTCCGGCTCGGCCGAACCGGCGCGGTAGCCGAACACCAGGCCCTCCAGCAGCGAATTGGAGGCCAGGCGGTTGGCGCCGTGGACGCCGGTGAAGGCGACTTCGCCGGCGGCATAAAGATTACGAATATTGGTGGCGGCATTCAAGTCGGTAGCGACGCCGCCCATCTGGTAGTGGACGGCCGGCCGCACCGGAATCCAGTCCTTTCTGAGGTCCAGCCCGTAATCGGCGCACACCGACATGATGGTGGGAAAGCGCTTGGCCACCAGTTCCGGCGCGATGTGCCGGAGATCGAGATAGACGCAGGTGTCGCCGGTAGCCTTGAGCTCCTTGAATATGCTCTGGCTCACCACGTCGCGGGGCGACAGTTCGCCCTTGTCCGAATAGCGCGGCATAAAACGCTCGCCCGCCTGGTTCACCAAATGCGCGCCCTCGCCCCGTACCGCTTCCGAAATAAGGAAACGGGGAGCGCCGGCGAGATAGAGGGTGGTGGGGTGGAACTGCACGAATTCCATATCCTTCATGGCGGCGCCGGCGCGGAAACACATGGCATAGCCGTCGCCGGTGGCGACGGCGGGGTTGGTGGTCTCGCGGAACACCTGGCCAAGGCCGCCGGTGGCGACGACGGTCAATTCCGCCTCCACCCGGATGTAGCGGCCGTAGGTGGCGTCGAGGAACAGGGCGCCGAAACAGGCGCCGTCCTGGTGCAGGAGATCGATGGCGAAATGATTGTCCAGGATGTGGATGTTGGGGACGCGCCTGGCCGTCTCCAGCATGGTGGTGGTGATGGCGCGGCCGGTGGCGTCGCCGTCGGCGTGGATGATGCGGCGGCGCGAATGGGCGCCCTCCTGGGTGAAGGCGATATGGCCGTCGGCCCGGTCGAACGGCACGCCCAGATTGATCAGTTCGCGGCAGCGCTCCTTGCCTTCGGCGGCGAGGATCCTGACCGCGTCCTCGTCGCACAGCCCGCCGCCCGCTTCCAGCGTGTCCCGGATGTGGAGCTCGACCGTGTCGTCGTCCGCCAGCGCGGCGGCGATGCCGCCCTGCGCGTAGGTGGTGTTGGACTCCATCAGCGAGCCCTTGGAGGTCAATACCACCTGCCCCTTTTTCGCCGCCGCCAGCGCGGCGGACAGGCCGGCAATCCCCGATCCGATGACCAGGCAGCGGGTCTTGAACAACGGCACGGTCGACAAATCCACATCCACCAGAAAGCGTTCCTGAATCGGCACGGCCTCTCCTTCAAAGCCAGGAATATGAGTGAAGTTTTGCATATCGGCCATTCAAACCGCCGAAGGCCCGATATGCAAAAATCAGAGCCCTTGTGGCACGGGTGAAAACGATTTTTGCCAAATGGCGATTGGCGGTTCAATCGCCATTTGGCAAAACTTCAACGAGTCAACTTGACCGCCAACAATTCCAAGGACAACAGCGCGTCGCCGCCGGTGTCGTGGGCGCGGCGCATTTGATCGGCCGTGTAAGCGGCGTTGCGCCTGAGTTCGGGCAGTTCGAAACGGCCGGCCGCCTCCAGAAGTTTTCCCGCCCGCCACGGCGCCAGCTTTTCCGCCGAAGCGAAATCGCCCGACTTCATCCCCGCCGCCAGCGCCACCCGCGCCTTCAACAGCCCCTGCACCGTCCCCGCCACCATGGCGAGCACCTTGTGGGCCGACTTCTCGCCGTCCTCGCGCTTGCCGCGCTGATCGCGGGTCCCCTGCATGGCGATGCGCCGGGCGTAAAACACCGCCTGCCGCGCGTTCCGCGCCTCCACCGCGTTGGTGAAGCCGAATATGTCGAACTCGATGGTGCCGGTGAGGAATTCCCCCACCATGGCGGCGTCGATATCGGGGCCGTCGCCGGCGAACAGCGCCAGCTTTTCCAATTCCCCGGCGAGAACGCCCAAATCCTGCCCGTGCGCGCGGTGCAGAAGATCGATCGCCTCGTCGTCCAGTCGTTTGCCAAGCCCGGCGGCGCGCTCCAACAGCCAGGCAGGAATTTCCCGCGCGTTCGGCTGCGGACAGGGAATGGGGAAGCACGTTTCCGCCACCTTTTTCCCCAGCACCCGGTTGCGGGGCAGGCTCGGGCTTTCGATGGCCAGCCAGGTGCGGGCGGCCGGCTTTTCCAGGCAGGCGACAAACGCTTTTTCCCGATCGCCCCGGCCGGATGCGTCGCCCGCATCCGCCTCTTCCGCCGCTTTGCCGGAGGTCGGAAACAAAAGCCGATCAGCCTGGCGCACCACCACCAGCTTATCCTTGGCGAACAAACTGCCGCCGGACAGTTCGCGGGTGATGTCGGAGACAGTGACTATGCGCCCCTCGCCGGCGGCGCGGATAAAACTGATATCCCCCGCCGGGTATTTTTGCAGCCAGGCGTCGCGAAGGCGAACGATGGCGGAGCTGCGCAAAAATTCGCACTCGCCAAATACAATGGCCAGCGGCGGCAAGTCCGCCGCCGCCTGTTCCAGCGCTCTCCGATGATCGTTCAAGGTCGGCTGGGCGGCTCCGCCCCTGTCCTGCCGTAATGCCATGTCGGGTTGAATCCTTTGACCTATAGTGTATTGCGCCGGAAAGGCGATCACCTTATACTGTACCGATTCGTTAACCGCGATTAAACCGCCAATCGCTGTTTCGCGAAACACAAAAGTACAATAATACGTTCCCGGGCGGACAGGTCAATGCCGCTTGAGAAGTAATGCCGGATGCGCGTTCTTTCCGGCGAAAGGAAAAAGATGGCCGAATCGCCCTTCAACCGCAGCGCGCCCAAGTTCGCCAAGTCCGCCGCCAAGCCGGCCGCGCCCCGGACGAGGGTTCCGCCCGCCGACCAGATATCCTGCCGCGCCACCAATCCCCTTTCCCTCCAGGACGACCTCAACAAGGTGTTCCTGGACGAACGGCAGGCCAAAGCGACCACCGCCACCCGCCTTTTCCGCAACGACGAGCTGTTCGACGCGCTGGCCAAGGTGGTGCTGGCCGATTTTTTCCAGAAAAACCGGTCGGGCAAATTCTCCATGTGGTCGACCGGCTGTTCAAGCGGGGAGGAAGTGTATTCCCTCGCCATGATAGCGGTGCAGGAATTCCAGAAAAACCGGCGCCCGCCCCAAATAGAGGCGTTCGGCACCGACATCAACCAGAACCGCATCGCCGAAGGACGCGCCGGCGTTTACGGCCGACCCTCGAAAGACGCGCTGACGCAGCAGTACTGGCGCCTCCTGAGTTCGCTCGCCACCATAGACGATCACGAAGTCCACATGGGCGATCTTCTCCGCTCCATTTGCAAATTCATGTTGTTCGACATGCGTAACTGCCCGAAAAAGCATACATTCCATTTCATCGTCTGCAACCACGTTCTCCAATACTACGACGGCCCCGGACAACGCCACATCATCGGCAACCTGAAAGCGGTGTTGCGCCCGGGCGGATTCCTCTACCTCGAAGGCGTGACCAACAACGGCCTGGAGGGGATGGGGCTGAAAAAACTCGACAAAGCACAGAATTTGTACATTGTCGGCGAAAAGACACCGGGAGCCGGCGGCGGGTTGTCGAGTCCGCTGTTCAGGAAATAGTTTTTCAAACGCAACAGGCCACTCCGGGAAGGAGTGGCCTGTTGCGAAACCAAAGGGCGTTTTATTAACTGAAGGGAACCTCTAAAAACCGTTCACACCCCGCCGGCCGCCAATATCACGCCATATCGGTGCCACCGGGAATATCCGGGGATAGCACACCAATTCGGTATACAGTCCCCCGGTATTCCCAATGGCTACTCAAGCGGTTTTTGAGTGAAGTCATCGTTCTCAGTTACACCTTGGATATTTTTCGCCAGAGACCAGGTGTAAAAATAGAGGTCATTCTCCGGCCCTTGGGACAAACGTTTCATAAACCGCTGTGCTGGGCAACAAACGGTGCCGTCATTCATGGTGACGGTGGCGGTCATACCCCATTGCGGATTCTCTTCGTCAAAATGCCATTCACCACCAACATTTACCAACACCTCCCCGACATAGCACCCTAGCGAGAACATTATGACGCCGAAATTTTTAGCAAGCAATCCACCTGGTTTCGGCTTCTTGGACTCGTCGTCCCAATTCTCTTTGATAAAGCGGTCAATCTCGCGTACACTTTTAACGGAACCATCCAGAGCATATCCCCACTTCGTGAGATTTATTTTCGCGTCAGACGCGGCCTGTTGAGTTGTCTCCAGTGGTGATTCGGAATTTTCTCCAGCAATTCCCGTTACGCTGCAATTGAGAAACACCGCAAGGACTATAATTAAATTGAGATAAAATACATGCATGCGTGTGTCTTTCTAAAACGCTTTTTTTAGAACTCGTCAAACCCGCCATCCACCACGTCGTCCGGACGCACCACCTTCATCTTCGGGGAAGGCAGTGCCTTGGCATTCTTGCCGGCGGAAACCTTGGCACGGCGGGCGCCGCCGGTCACGGCACGGCCGCCGCCATTGCCCCTGCCCCGCGAACCGTAAACCAGGCCGGCCAACTCGCTCACCAGGCCGTTCAAATCGGTTGACTGTTGCGACAGATCGGACGCGGCGGCGGCGGACTGCTCGGCCGTCGCGGCATTGGTCTGGGTGACCTTATCCATCTGCGCCACCGCCATGTTCAATTGATCGACGCCCTGGGCCTGCTCGTTGGTGGCGGAAGTGATCTCGGCCACCAGGCGCCCGACATTCTGCGATTCGGATTCGATGTCCGAAAACGCCGCGGCCAGTTCGCGGACATTTTCCGAACCGGCGCGCACCCGGCCGACCGTCCCCTCGATAAGCTCCGACGTGTCCTTGGCCGCCTGCGCCGAACGGCTGGCGAGATTCCTGACCTCGTCCGCCACCACCGCGAAGCCTTTCCCCGCCTCGCCGGCGCGGGCCGCCTCGACTGCCGCGTTCAGGGCGAGCAGATTGGTCTGGAAGGCGATCTCCTCGATCGTCTTGATGATGTTGGAAATCCTTTCCGACGATTCGGTGATTTCGTCCATCGCCCGGGTGACATTGCGGAGCGTTGCCGAGCCGTTGGCGATGAGTTCAAGGCTGTGCTCGGCCGTTTTTCTGGTCTGGGTGGCGTTGTCCGCGTTCTGGCGGGTCATCGACGCCATTTCCTCCAGGGCGGACGAGGTTTGCTCCAGGGCCGACGCCTGCTCGTTCGCCCCCTCCGCCAGCGAGTCGGATCCGGACGCCAATTGACCGGAGATATGGTTGACCGCGTCGGACCGGTCGGACAAATCGGTAATCGCCCGATCGAGCGCTCGGTTGATGCGGGAGACCGAAACAATCGACATGACGATGCCCAGCACCAGGCCGGCAATCCCCACCGCCGCCAAAATCCAGCAGGCGCGGACATAATCGGCGCGGGCCCGGGCCACGGCGTCGGCGAGGGCGGCTTCGGCCGAGCTCACCATGTCGGAGACAAGCTTGTCCTCCTGTTCCCGGGTCGGATTGCTTTCCGCAACCATGATGCTCAGCGCCTTGCCGGTGGAATCCATCTTGGTGTATTCGACCACCTTGTTGAAAATCTCGGTGCCGCCGCCACGCAGCGGCTTGATTTCGTCCCAGTAAATCCGGCTGGTAACGGCCAGGGCGGGATTGATGAAATCGGGCGGCAAGCTAAAGCTGGTGGGGCGGGAACTGATGGTCGCATTGTCGTTGAACTGGACCTTGCCCTTGCTCGCCTCGGCGAAGCGAACGCCGAACGCCTTCACCTCGTCCTCGGAAACCTTGGGATTGGTCGCCATCTTTTCCATTGCGTTGAGCAGGGAGGAAAACCGCGCCAGCTCTTTTTTCCCGAAATCGCTTTCCTTGTCTATCCGTTGATCGTCGGGCGCCAGAACGGCCAGTTTTTCCTGGAGCTGAAGGCTTTTCATCGCCTCGATCGCCTCCTCCGCCATGAATGCGAGCTTAATCCCGTCGGGTGTGCCGAGATCGCGGCCGGCGGCGGAAATCTTGTTGAGCGGCGCCTCGTAATTCAACCAGTACGCCAGGCTGCCACCCATGGAAAGGGTTACGGCAAGATGGTCGGTATTCGCCAAGGTAAGCGTATAGACGCGTTCGATTATTTCCTTCTGCTTCGTCCACAGTTTGAGAAAATTGTTCCAGTTTTCCTGATCCTGGGGCAAGACCTGGAATTTCGCGAGATGGGGATCGATATATTCATTGACCAGCTTGTCGACATCCGCTTTCCGCCGCTTCATGTCACTCTCGTCATTCGATATGATTATTTCATTTACGGCGATGATGGCATTCTGGATTTCCGACTTGATATCCTTCAAGAGCGAGACCTTGGACGCCAGATCGGTCTGGAACACCATGGCCTCATTAATGCTCCGCATGGATACAATGCCGACGGAGCCTATGACCACAGCCACCAGCAGCAATATTGCCACAATTACATAAATGCGTGATTTGAAAGTCATTCCCATTCCTCCAATAATAATATGCCTCGGGCGCCGTATCGCCTCGCCCGAGTTGAAAAAATCGATTCCAAAATATTTATCAAAAAAACAAATCACCTCATATGGCAATACGCTACAAGATGCCAATTATTGCGCAACAATTATATCATGCATAAACGGCGGGATCAATACACATGGCATATTTGGCGTCGATTGTCGGCCATAATCCACGGTTGACATCCCTATATAACGGTTTACAATGACGTGGATTTTTGTGTTCCGCAATTTTCGCACACCGAACAAGAAAGGTACGGCATGGGCATTGAAAACCTCAACGTCATCATCACCGGAGCGGCCAAGGGCATTGGCAAAAGCATAGCCGAAATGATGGCCGGGCGCGGCGCGAACGTCTCGCTCTGCGATATCCAGGAAAACCTGATGGGAGAGACGGCCGAGCAGATCGCCAAGACCGGCGCCAAGGTTTTTTGGCAGAAAGTCGACGTGTCGGATCAGGATCAGGTGACCGGCTTCATCGAATTTTCCCGCCAAAAGCTGGGCGGCATCGACGTGCTGGTCAACAATGCCGGAATCTACATTCTGAAACCGATAGACGAGATCTCGAACGAGGAATGGGACAAGGTCATGCTGGTGAACGTTAGGAGCTGCTTCATGTTCACCAAGGGCGTGCTGCCGGAAATGCGCAAGAACAAGTTCGGCCGCATCATCAACATGGCATCGGCCGCGGGCAAAAACGGCGGTACCATCTGCGGCAGCCACTATGCCGCCTCCAAGGGGGCCATCCTTGCCTTCACCCGCCACATGGCGAGGCAGGAGGCGGCCCACGGCATCACAGTCAACGCCGTCGCCCCCGCCCTCATCGCCGCCGACATGATGCTGAATCTGCCTCCGGAAGGCCGCGCCAAAGCCGTCGCCGGCACCTTGGTCGGCCGCCTCGGCCGAGTCGACGAAGTGGCGGAAACGGTCTGCTATCTGGCCGACCGAAACTCCGGCTTCGTCATCGGCGAATCCATCAATATCAACGGCGGCGCCCTGATGGATTGAGGAATGCGATACGGTGAGGCGGATCGGGCGCAACGGACCGAATGCCTCTCAAGTTCCGCAACATGCTTTGCAAGCGGGAGGATTTTGGAGATTCCCCAAAAATATGCTTGCGTTGCGGGCGGTACATAACTAATATACTCCTTCCCGCCGGGAAACCAGCGCACTGGTCGCTTAGCTCAGTTGGTAGAGCACTACACTCACATTGTAGGGGTCACTGGTTCGAGTCCAGTAGCGACCACCATCGCAATCCAGCCGCAACTCTCTTAATAATAGGGGGTTGCGGTTTTTGTTGCCCCCTGTTGCCTCCACCTGTTTCGGTGATAAGTATAGCCACCTCTGGCCAATAAATGCCATGAATAGCCGCTGTTTTACTGCCATAGGCACCACCATAAATTGTCTTGCCCCTTGAAGGCGGCGGACAATAGTTAGAGGCGAAAATGCCCTTGTGCCACTTGGCTTTTCGCGGTGTCTCTGGTACTGAAAACCGATCTGCTTTGTATATGTCTGCCGGTTTGGTTTATTGCTAACCAAGAAATGAAAAGCATTAAACTTATAACTGACAAGTTTCACGGAGAATGGAATTACAAAATAGAA
>JAVBRW010000440.1:0-14331 GCA_031547475.1 Planctomycetota bacterium | reverse complement strand
GACGCGTCTCCGCATCGAATGCGCCGCGCACACCCAAAACGTCATCCCGGCGGGATAAACAATCGCTGTACCCCGAGCGGGAAGTTGTGCCGGGATAATTCGGGATGGACCTGAACGGCAAGACCCCCGGGTAACATTGGAAATCACGGAATCGATAATAGCTACCTGTTTCGCGCCCCGTCATTGCCAACCGTGCGCTTGGTTCCGTCCAATGCTTCGTCCAGAAGGAAAGGCTGTTCGCCGGTAAGCTTTTCGTGGTAGCGGAACGCCCAGAGCGCCCGCCGGTAGGCGATGTTGGCGTCCCGCGTCAATCCGCGATTTTCCAGCGATTCGGCCTCCTCGAGGGAGCGTTCGCCAATCTCCACCAGGCTTTGGTTGGCGCCCTTGTCCACCGTCATCGTTTCGGCGCAGCCGGAAAGCGAAAAAAGCGAGGAGCACAGGCATGCCAGCAGGGCCGGACGCATCAGGCCCCCCATCGCCCCCCCCCGCATTTTCGCTCCGAACCGATGCATAAAGACTAGTCCCCGACCCTGCGCTTGATGTCCGGCATGGTTTCCGGCCGGTTGGCGTAATAATAACGGCTTTCGTGATCCATGGCGGTGACATTCTCGTACACGCCCTTGTCCCGCCGCACCAGCTTGGCGAAGCCCTTGTCCTTCAACGCGCTGTCCCCGGTGGGAGCGGCAAGGCCGACCGGCGCGATAATCCGCGACACCCGCCCGCCGCAACGGGGGCAGGCGGCAAGCGCGTCCTCCTTCATGGACTGCATCTCGACAAACCGGCCGCCGGACGGACAGGCGGGGTTGTCGCATTCGTAGAGATAGCTGGGCACCGCTTCCTCCCTTAGGTTCTGTCAGATAATAAATGAAGCACCGGGGCCTTTATCGAATGCGCTATAGCTGCGTTTCTGTTGAAAAGTTGCCATAGTTATTTCCTGACAGGCCCTTAGGACCCGCGCAGAAATAACGTGATTACCGGTTTCCATCCCCTTTTGCGGGATTGGCCAACGCCAGCACCACTTCGTCGAGATAAAAATACTGGCCCGGGCATTCGGTGGCGGCGGCGGAGGCGGCATCGTGCCTGACGATGGAAGCCAGCCCGATGCTGTAATCCTTCCGCAGAAACGCGAGCAGGCCCTGCAAGGACGCCAACTGCTTCGCCGTCGGCATGGTTTCGTTGAAATTGCCGACCAGGCATATGCCTATGGAATAGGTGTTGGGGCTGTCGGTGTTTTTGACATGGGCGCCGTCCAACTGCTCGAGCCAGCGCTTGCCGATGGCGACCTGCCCGTCCGGCATGCCGGTGCCGTTGCCGATGACGAAATGGTAGCCCAGGCCGTTTTCGAACTTCCGCACTTCCCGGTGGAAGCGATCGATGGACTCGGGGCTGCCGCCGGGCGTGGCGCTGTGATGGATAACGATGCTCCGCCAGCGGCCCATCCGCGAGGGAACGTTCCAGTCCGCCACGGGATTGATCGGAGCGAGGGACCGCAAGAGCCGGCGGAACTCTTCGCGGCCGGGCTGCGGCGGAGTCGCGACCGGCACCGGGCGGCCGGGGAAAAGCAGCAAAAAGGCGAAATATCCGGCAAGGAGGAGGAAAATCCCGCACACCGCCCATTCCGCCCTATGCACATGGCGGCGATGGCGCGACCACCAGTTGGGGGGCGGGCGATCGGGCGGGACAAGCATGCCCCGCTGGCTCATAGACGTGGCGGCGCTCCGTCCGGCATCGGCGGCGATGCGCGATTTGGGTTCGGACTGCTCTCCCATGCCGATGCTGCTGACCAGTTCCTCGGCCACGATGATTTTGCTTTCGGTCTTCTCCGGCATTACTTCCCGTCTCTATGAGTGGACGTTTACTTGAAAACTTCACTACATCAACACTTCCCTGATAAGGGCGCACACCGTCGCCGCCGCCGTTTCGATGCGCAGGATGAACGGCGACAAGCGCATCGGCTTGGCGCCGAGTTTCCTGAGCGTGGCGCTTTCCTCGTCGGTGAACCCGCCCTCAGGGCCGATCATCACCATGACATGCAGGACATGGCGGAACAAATCGCGGTAGGCTACGGGACTTTCGCCGCCGGGATCGGCCATGAGCAAAAGCGCGTTGTCCTTCTTGGCCTGCGACAGCGCCTGGGGAAACGGCATGGGTTCGGTCACCTCCGGAACGCGGGCGCGCCGCGACTGCTTGGCCGCCTCGACAACCCAGCGGCGCCACTTGTCCGCATCCCCCTCGCCCTTGACCACGCTCCGGCCGGCGAGAAGGGGGATGATGCGATCGACGCCGAGTTCGGTGCATTTTTCCACCAGCGCCTGCCAGCGCTTCCCCTTGGGAATGGCGGTGGCGATGGACAGCACGAGGGGAAGGTGCGGTTCGGAACGCACCTCGTCCACCCGCACGCTCACCGCCTTTTTGTCCACTTCGGCAATCACAGCCTCGGCGTAATTGCCCGCGCCGTCAAAAACAACGACGCCGTCGTCCATCCCGAGGCGAAGGACGTCGGCGGCGTGGTGCGATTCCTGGCGGTTGAGCGCGTAGATTCCCGGAGCGGTCAGGGGCGCGTCCAGGAGGAAACGGGGCTGTTTCGGCATAGATTCTTTTTAGGTTCTGTCAGATAATAAATGAAGCACCGGGGCCTTTATCGAATGCGCTATAGCTGCGTTTCTGTTGAAAAGTTGCTATAGTTATTTCCTGACAGGCCCTTAGTGGAAAACCTTTATCCGCTGGTCAAGCGGCACCTGCTCCTTCGGGCCGGGCTCGGACAGCGGAACGCCGAACGGCATCATGGCGATCAGCCGCCAGTGGGCATCGAGGCTCCAGGTCTTGGCCAATTCCTTTTCGACCAGGTTGCCGTAGTGCTGGAGCGATGCGCCCAGGCCGGCATCCCGGAGCATGACCCATACGACATGCTGAAGCATACCCGTTGAATTCATCGAAAAACCGGGGAACATTTCGCGGTAGAGGGGAAAATCGCGCTGCAGCCTTTCCACCACCGCCTGATCCTCGTAAAACAAAATGGTGCCGTAACCGGCGGCGAAACCGTTGATCTTGGCGTCGGTCGGGCCGAATTTGTCCGGCTCCACCAGCTTCCGCAAGGACGCCCTGACGATTTCCCACATCTTTTTATGTTGATCCGCCAACATGAGCACGACCCGGGCCGACTGCGAATTGAAGGCGGAGGGCGTGTTCAGCACGGCGTAATCGAGTATTTCCTTGATTTCCTGATCGGAAACTGTACTTTTCGCGCTGATTTCATAGTAGCTTCTGCGCCGCTTGATCGCCGAACGGTAATCCGAGGCCATGGCATGTTCCTCTCGCAACAAAGATCGCCTACCCCCTCAGAATGCGCTCCCTCTCTTCATCGCATTATGCACCGCGCACTTCGAATGCGCAATGCCATTTTACAAATCGCCGGGCAAAAGAAAACCGTCTACTCGCCCAAATAGACTCTTCCCACCCGAGGTCCTATCCCGGTGGTGATGCAGTAGGGGATGGTGCCAATCCAGTCGGCCATTTCCTCGACGCTGATGCTTTCCTGACCCTCGCCCCCGAGAAGCGTGGCGACCGCCCCGGTTTCCAGCCCTTCCATGCCGGTGACGTCGACCATGGCGTAATCCATCGATATCATGCCGACCACCGGCGCGCGGCGGCGGCGGATAATCACGCTTCCCCGATTGGAAAACTCGCGCCGGTAGCCGTCGCCGTACCCCACCGGCAGCACGGCGACCCGCGTCGGCCGCCGGGTGGTGAAGGTGCGGTTGTAGCCGAGGTTGGAACCGGGCGGATAATCCTTCAGCTGGATGACGGCGCTTTTCCAGGCCATGGCGGGACGCAGGGGAAATTCGCGTTTGACCCACTCGGGCGACTGGTAGCCGTATATGCCGGCGCCGGGCCGGATTATGTCGAAACGGGATTCGGGATACAATATGGCGGGGGTCGAACTGGCGGCGTGGCGGATGAAACCGGTTATGCCCGCCTCTTCGAGCAGTCGGCAGGCGCGGTTGAACCGTTCGAGCTGGAACCGGGAATAGGTGTCGTCCGACGCTTCGGCGAAATGCATGAACACGCCTTCGAAGCGGAGGCCGGGCAAGTCGAAAATTTCCCGGGCCGCCGCCACCGCGTTTTCGGGCAAAATGCCCAGCCGGCCCATGCCGGTGTCGATCTTGAACTGCACAGACACGATGCGCCCGCTCTTGACCGCCTCGATGGCGATGAGGCGGGCGATGTACAGTTCGTGGAGGGACATGATCAGGTTGTACTTGACCGCCGTCCGCACCTCCTCCGGGAGCGATGCGCCCAAGACCTGGATGGGCACGCCGATGCCCGCTTCCCGCAGTTCCTGGCCTTCGAGGCAGGTGGCGACGGCCAGCCGGTCGGCGCCGCCGGCCAGAACGGCCTGCGCCGTCGGCACGGCGCCATGCCCGTACCCATCCGCCTTGACCGCCGGCATGACCATGCAATCGGGACCGACCAGTTCGCGGAAGCGCTGGACATTGTCGGCGATGGCGGTCAAATCGATTTCGAGCCAGGAGCGGTGGAGGGAGGGGTGGGGGAGTTTGTCCATGCTTGAGGCCATTCGGGTTGTTTCCTTTTTTCAAATTAATAATTGAGAATTAAGAATGAATAATGGATGCATTAATGGGTTAATTGACAATTATCGTGACGGGTTGCGATGGGGCGGTTGAATATTGTTAATTAAACCATTAATGCATCCATTATTCATTATTCATTCTTAATTGTTAATTCGAAGCCCCATCCCTTTTCATCATTCCCGTCTTCTCCCTTGAAATGCGAACACAATGGACGAGGGCGCCGCATTTTCCAGATCCGCGCCGCTGGCCAGGCCGCGGGCGAGCCGGGTTATCTGCATGCCGGGGAACTGTTCGCCCGCCAGGTTGGACAGATACTCGGCGGTGGCGTCGCCCTCGGCGCTCGGGCGGGTGGCGAGAATCAATTCGGCCACCGGGTTTCCCGCCGCCTGGGCGGCGCGGAGACGGGCAAGCAATTCCTTGACCCGCAAATTGTCCGGCCCCACCCCTTCGGCGGGCGATATCCGGCCCTGCAACACATGGTACAGGCCGCGATAAACGTCGGCCTTTTCCAGCGCTATGGCGTCCCGGGGCAGTTCGACCACGCAAATCTGGGTTTGATCCCGGGACGAATCGGCGCACACCGAACACAACTCCCCTTCGGCGATGTGGAAACAGCGGGAGCAGGCGCGCAGGTTCTTCCTGGCGTCGCGAATGGCCAGCGCCAGCGCCATCGCTTCGTCGCGGGGGGCGGACAGGCAGTGGAAAGCCAGACGTTCGGCCGAACGCTTGCCTATGCCCGGCAGCTTGGCGAATTCGTCGATGAGTTTGACCACGGACGGCGGGTAGAGGGAGTTGGCCATAACGGTTCGTCACCATTTTTTCCATCGCCATATCCCCATGAATATGGCGAGGGCGATCACGGAAAGGGACATGACAAACCAGAACGCCCAGTTGCTTCCGTGCGGAAGCGGCAGATTGACGTTCATGGAAAATATGGACACGACCATGGTCGGCACCTGGAGGCAGATGGTGACCATGGTGAGGGTTTTCATCAGCACGTTCAGGTTGTTGGACACGATGGAGACGCGGGCGTCCATCATGCCGGCGAGAATGTTGGAATAAATCTGCGCCTGGCGGGCGCACTGGTTGTTTTCGATGATGATATCGTCGAGCGTTTCCAGCTCTTCCGGCGAAAAGCCCATTTTCGCGTTGTTGTTGCGGATTTTCTGCAACAGCACGTCGTTCGAATTGATCGCGTTCACGTAATAGACCAGTGACTTTTCCAGGGCGAACAGCGAAATCAGGTGGCGGTTCTCGAACGACTGGTTGATTTCCTTCTCGATGGCGTCGACCATCATGTTGATGGCTTTGAGATGCTCGAGAAAGTGGAGAATGGTGCGGTAGAGAATGCGCAAAAGAATTTCGCGAATGCTCAACTGGCGGTTGAGGGGGCGCGAACCGGGGAAAATCGGCATGTCCTGCGACTGGACGACAATCAGCTTGTCCTTGAACAGGAAGGCGCCGACCGAGGCGACGTTGAACTCGAGATGGGCGTTCTCGCCGCCGGTTATGGTCTGGTTGCACGGGCGCTTGAAAATCATGGCGGCGTGCGCCGGCTCGAACTCGAGACGGGAAAGCTCGTCCGGGTCAAGGCTGGACAGCAGGGTGTGCTCGTCGAGGAAATCGCGCTCGATCAGGCCGCGCCGCTCGGACTCGTCCGGATTTATGAACACATGCACCGTCGCCGGCTCTTCCGCCTTTTCCGCGAACAAACCGTTCTCAATGGTGTACAAACGCCGCATGCTCGGCCCTCCTCGTCGTGCCCGAAGGGAAAATCATAAGAAACGCCGGGAAAAACACAATACCGCGCCCGCGATTTTCATTTTCCCGCCTTTTCCTTGCCGCACGAATATTCCAGCCACTGCTTTTCCGCCAGATCGACCCGTTCGAGAAAAGCGAGGAAATCCTGCCACTCCCACGGCTGCACCCGCTGGGCGGGGATGTGGTAGTTGCGGATTATCTCCACCCGGTTCTGGCCCTGCTGCACCACCCGGAGCTGATAGACGCCGAACCGGCTCGGAATCTGCGCCGGCTCCGGCAGCCGCACGAACTCGCCGTCCGCCGGCAGCGAAAACACGTTCCTGTCCTCGGCTATGTGCTCGGCGTCGATATGGCAGGCGCTGCGGCGAAACACCGTGTTCCGCGTCTCCGCCGATATGACCCGCAAGGGCTGCATGCACAGGGCGGCCGCCCGGGTGCCGTCCGGCCGCTCCTCGACCGGGAAGCGCGAAGTGATTTCGTAGCGCTCCTGCGACCCGGCGTCGGAATCGTCGGCGCGCATGACTTCGAACCGGTCCAGAACCGCGTCCGGGAACACCGCGAACAACGACCGAAGCGCCATTTTCTTCCTGGCCTCGGCGTCGGCGTCGATCATCGACTGCCCCCGCGACAGCCCGGCGACGCCCCGGCGCGTGCTCCGCCCCGACACCGCCAGCGGCTCGCCCGGCCCCGGGAGGCTGATCAGGCGCTCCTCGGACAGGAGCGAATCCTCCGCCGGCAGGCTCGGCAGCGGCTCGAACAGCGGGCCGCCGGGCGTGAAGGCGAGCAGGGTGGCGCCGGACAAGTCGTCGGTTATCTTGCCGAACGGAAGCGAATCGTAGCGGACGTCGAGCCAGTAGGTTTTCCCGCCCGGTATGGCGAGCCGGACGATCGGGACGGTGAAAATGTCCCGGCGCGGCAGCTCCCACGTCGGCGGATGCATGAAACGCTGGTTCGGCCGCGCCGCGGCGGGCTGCGCGTCCAGGCCGGCGGCCCGGAGAAGCGACAGGAGAAGCATGGATCGTTCGCCCATGCGATCGGTGAAAATGTGCGACGCCGTGCCGCCGGCCGGTGCGGGATCGATATTGTCGAGAACGTAGCGGTAAATGTTGCGGGCAAGCTGCTCGGGCTCGGGGTTTTTCCCGGGCGTGGCCTGGTAAAGGGTGTCGAGAAGCCGCCGCATGCGCATCGACGGAACCAGGCGGCCCTCCAACTGCCGCAGCTCGTGGTAGACGATGTCGTCCCAGCCGGTCTTGACGCCGATTTCCACCGACGGCACGCGTTCCGACACGTGGACCGCGTCCGGCTCGCGGCTGGGCAGATTGAGGGTGGCGGTCCAGCGGTAGACGTCCATGCCGCCTTCCTCGGTCTTTTCGTAATCGACGTTGTTGCCGAGGTTTTTCACCACCGTCACCAGCGGGAAGCCGCGCGGCGCGTACACCACGTACTCGCTAACCAGGAACGGCAACTGCCCGTTCGGGTCCTGGAAAAACCACGGCGTGATGGCGGGCGGCCCGGAAGCGCCGGCGGGGATGGATTCGAGAGAGCGGATTTCCCGGGCGGCTCCGGGCACGATGACGGGAAGCCGCAGCCCTTCGCGGCCGGGGAACGGCTCCGGTTCCAGCGTGTTGCCGTTCGGGAAAACGATGCGGGCGGCCAGGAGTTCGCCGCGCGTTTCGATATTGGCCAGGGATTCGCCGCCCCGGCGGTTTTTCGCCATGTCGATTTCGTGGGTGAGGCGGCGGAAGGAACCGTCGGCGGCGATGCGGATGACCGAGCGGTCCAGGAGCCGCACCACGTCGCCCGGGTATTTCCCGGCGTCGGTGGCGGCGGTCATGGCGATGGCATCGAAGGAGTCGGCGCTGAAAAAGCGCTCCGACCTGCCCTCGAGGTAATCGATCATGTCGGACAATTGGAACTGGCCGGGATTGGCCTGCAGGCTCACATTCCACATTTTCACGGCCGCATCCTGATCCTTGGCCTCCATGTGGAAATCGCCCAGGCGGCGCCAAAGATCGGGATCGTCCGGCGTCAGCCGCACCGCCGCGCGCATTATGTCGATGGCTTCGCGGTAGAGGGACAGCCTGGCATAGACCTCGCCGATCCGCTTCAGGACGCGGACATCGCCGGCGAACAGGTCCAAAGCGTCCCGGAGCACGTATTCCGCCTCCTGCTGGTTGCCGGAGGCGGCCAGCGCTTCGGCGAGCCGGAGGCTCGACTCGGCGACGTACGGGCCCGCCGCCACCGCCGCCCGGCAGGCGGCCAGGCGCCGATCCATGTCGAGGAACCCCTCCTGCGGCAACGAGGCGATGGCGGTCTGCGCGGCCGACGAATCGGGGAACGCTTTCGCGCATTCGTCCCACGCGGCGCGGGCGGTGGCGCCGGAGGCGAAGCGGGACCCCCACACGCCCCGCGCCATGAGGACGTCGAGGCTGGTCGGGTTGACGGCGTAGGCTTTCCGCAAATAATCGGCGGCGTCCCGGGCCTTGCCGGCGTCGGAGGCGACGGAAGCGAGATAGAGGAGGGACGGCACCAGATCCGGCTTGACGGAAAGGACGCCCTGGTGCCAGGCGACGGCGCCGTCCCGCCGCCGTTCGGCCGGCAGAAGCGGGTTCATGGAAATCAACATGCCGGCGAGAAAATGCAGGTTGACGTCGCGGGCGTCGGCGCGGGCCGCCGTTTCCGCCCACCAGGCGGCCTCGTCCTGCATGCCCTGCTCCAGGCAGCCGACCGCGTAGGCCGTCATGACCATCGGACTTTCGCCCATGGCGGACTGGAGATCGGTCAGGTATTTGAGCCGCCTCGCCTCGCGGCGCGCGCTGGCGGCCTGGCCGATTTTTTCCGGCTTCGCCAGGTTGCGGTCCCAGGCGAAGGTGGAGCCCGATTCAAGCCGGAGGGCGATGCGGACATCCTCCGCCTTCTTTCCCGCCTGGGGCGGAAAAAGCTGCAGCGACACCGTGTGCTTCCCGGCGTTCAGCGGGAACGGGATCATGTGCTCGAACGGCGCTTCGTGGTTGTTCTTGTCCACCTCGGCCGCCAGGGCGCCGTCGACGAACAGGCGCCACGACGTGTCGGCGTTGATATGGAACGCCGCCTTGTTGTCCGCCTCGGCCAGGTCGACGGCGGAGAAGAGGAGCATGGCGCCGTCGGCCTGGCGGCCGGTCAGGCGCCACGGATAGACGTAGGGGAAGGATCGGTTTTCCGGCACCGGGCGCCAGGGCGGATTCTTCGCCCACTGTTTGAATACGCCCGCGTCGGGCGGATCGGCGATGACGTCCCGGGTGAAAATGTCGCCGGGCTCGGGAAGTTCGCGGGAATTGAAGTTGGCCGCCTTCCGGTTGGTGAACGGTCCAGCCACCAGCCACGACATGGCGACCCCCCGGCGGCGGTGGATTTGCATCGCCTCGTCCCGCCGGCCGGCGGCGGCGAGCGATCGGGCGATGAAGCGGCGGAGAATGTCGCGAAGTTCGGGCGGGAGATCGGTTTCGTTCCCCAGCACCCGCCTGGCCTCGGCGACGCCGACGTCGACGGACGACAGCGTGCCGGGATCGTAGAACAGGGCGATCCGCACCGCCAGCTCCGCAAGCGGCGTGCCCTGCAGCTCCTTCGACGCGGTCAGGGCGAAGCGGACGGCGCCGTCCCGGTCCCCGCGCATGAACGACTGGTAGTCGAGGAGCATGCGCGCCTTGTCGGTCAGGAGCGCGGGCGCGTTGGCGCCCGACGCCCGGACGGCATGGGCCAGGACCAGCGCGGCGGCGATGAACGGAATGAAAAATTGGCGGCGCTTCGACATCTAAGGTTTCTCCCATACCAGCATCGGTTGCAGCCAGCGGGACGCGAGGGCGGACATTTCGCGGAATGCGGCGAAATCGGCCGCCGCCACCCGGTGGCCGGGGATTTCGACGACAAGTTCGAGGATCAGGCTTCCGGGAGCGGTTTCCGCCTCCAAGGCGATGCGCCCGAATTCGTATTTGCGCTCGAACGGCTGCGCCGGATTGACCAGCCGCCATTCCTCGGGATAGGAAATGGCGACGCGCCTTTCCACCCGGAACCCGTAGGGGAGGGTCAATTCCTGCTCGCGGACGCCCTGCGCCGCCTGTTCCTCGAGGGACAGCGGGAAGGCCGGTTTCCCGCTCTCGGGCGAAACCAGGCCCGGAAGCGCGGGAACGTCCAGCACCACCCTGTCCTCTTCCACCGACGCCAAATGCTTCAGCCGCGCCCGGCCGGAAAAGAACGCCGAGGCCGGCGCCGACGCATCCTCGTGGAAATCGTCCGCCTCCGCCGACGACTCGGCGCCGAGGGAGGCGAGGAAGGTCGTCCACGCCTCGAGCCGGGTGTCGGGATTCCGGAAACGCCGGCGGAGCGTTTCGGCCGCCGTGCCGACGCCCTCGATGCTTTGCGACCAGATTATGCTCCCGTCCGGATCGACCACCATTTCGGCGTCCTCGTCCCAGCGGCAGCCGTCGACCCCGCTGTCGGCGATCCGCACCCGGCGCGCCGACGACGAATTCACCGCCATGCCGGAACTGTCGGACAACTGCGACGGCATGACGCCGGGCAGGCGGTAGGGGTTGGACGCGTCCATGTACACGTCGCCGCCGAGGCGCGATTCGACAAGCACGAGCGAGTGGTTGAAATGATCGAGAAGGGGAAGGGACAAATCGTCCGATCCGGCGGGCGCGAATTGGCGATCGCGCATGCGGGCGAGGACCGGCCACGCCTCCAGGCCGTATTCGCGGGCGAGAAGGCAGAGGAAGAGCGTCCTGTCCTTGCCGTCGGCGGACAGGCGGGACAGGATGGACCGGGCATTGATGGGCCGGAAGGCGTAGGGGCCGTACGACCAGTCGCGGTGGCCGATGTTCTGCGCCACCCATTCGGCCGCGCGGTCGAGCTTGGCGAGGGGGAGGCTGGCGCCGGCGCCGAGCTTTTCGGCGAGGGCGCGGAGCTCCGGCGGCGTGTGGTACTGCCCGCCAATCAGGCGCCAGTACCAGCGGGCGAATTCGTCCCAGTCGCCGAAGGAGGAAATCTGCACGCACGGCATGAGCTGCTGCTGGCCGGGCGAGTCCGGTTCGGCGATGAAGGCGGGCAGGTTCGACATTTCCCAGATGCGCGTCACCTCCTGGCCGTCCTTCGATTCGACGACCATCGCCTCCGGCGCGCCGTTCACAGGGCGGAAATGCATGCGCCTGTCCTTCGGGGACGTGAACAGGTAGCGGGACAGCCGCACCGGCGCCTGCTGCGTCAGCGGGGCGATCTGGCCGAAATAGTCGCCCAGGAACGGAATGCGGGCGCGCTTGATGTCGACCTCGACCTCGACCATCATCCCGGCCCGCAAAGGCGGCAGGTGGAACCGCAGGGCCGAGCCGCCGCCGTTCCGCACCGGCGGGGTGAACGGTTCGCGGGCGCCGTTCGGCTGGATGATGTTCAGGGTGGTGATGGTGCCTTGTTCATAATCCCGCTCGAGCCAGAAGCCGAGGTGCCGCAGGAGCCGGGCGGCGCGGGCGGTGTGGATTTTCAGGGCGAACGACACGGTGCGGCCGATCGAACCGTTCTTCGCCATCTTGTCCTCGATCTGGAAATACAGGTATTCCCAGCCGTTCGGCGGTTCCTGGCGCGGAGGCGAGGTGTCCAGCTCCTGCCGGGTGCGGCGCGGCAGTTCGACCGGGCCGGCCTTGCCCTCGGCATACGTCTCCCGGTCGATGTCCATCCGCATGCCCTGGGCGGCCGCGTCGTCCGGCGCCATTTTCAGGGCCGCGTCCAATACGGCGAGCGCCTCCTGGTCGCGGCCGACGACGCGATAGAGCTCGGCCAGCTTCAGCCGGGTGGCGAAATCGTAGGGGAAGCAGTCGATATGCTTGACCAGCAGATCGACCGCCGCCGACGTCTGTCCGAGCATGCCCAGGGCCATCACGGCGCCGTCCAGCGCTTCGGCGTTGCCGGCGTCGATGGCGAGGATGGCGTAGAACTCGGCCAGCGCCTGGCGGTGGCGGCCGCTCGCCAGCATCGCCCTGCCCTGGCGGAGGCGGACGGCGGCGGCGGCGGGATGGCGGTTGACCAGGCGGCCCAAGAGCTCGTCCGCCACCGGCTCCCAGCCCATGTCCACCGCCACGTCGTAATCGAGGACGCCGGCCCGCAGGGACATCGGGTTCACCGCCATGGCGAGTTCGGCGTATTCGTCCGCCCGCCGGGGCTGGCGCATGACATCGAGGTAGAGCCGGCCGACATCGACCAGCGCGGCGGCGGCACCCTTGTCGGCCGCCATTTTCAACAGGACGAGACGCAGGTTTTCCTCGCGATCCGGGCCTTCGACGCCGGAATCGACCGACCGGGCCGCCATCAGCGCGAAAAACGGATCGTAGCCGGACAGCGACAGCGCGCGGCCGAAAATCACTTCGCCGTCGAAGCGCTCCTGCCCCTCCACCATGCGCTTGGCGACGAGGAACGAGGCGAGGTAGAAGTTGGCGCGGGCATCGTCCGCGTGCTCTTCGAGCCAGTCGGACAGGATGCTGATGCCGCCGAGATCGGCCGGGCGGGACGGGCGGAAATGCCGTTCCAGAAGCGATCGCCTGGCCGCCTGCCTCGCCCGCGACAGCACCGCCGACAAATTGGCTTCGGTCGGGATGGCGGCGAAACCGGCGAACGGCGTGCCGTCCCGGTTGGTGAGCCTGACCGCCATCGACCAACCCGATTGGGTCGACGAGGATCGGATGAGGATGGCGTTCCAGCCCTTCCGGAGCCAGACGCCGAACGCATCCTGGTCGGGATCGGCGACGCCGGCGGTGCGCGGACGGCGTTCCTGGATGTGGTTGACGCACACGGTGGCGGGAGCGTTGGAACCGAAGCGGAGAATGGCTTCGCGGTTTTCGGAAGAATTAACGAGAGCGAGAAGATAGGCCGACTTCATGCCTTCCGATCGGAACAGCGCTTCCGGAAACACGCGGCCGAGGGGATCGATGGAATTGAACGGCCGCCATTTCACAGGCCCGTTCTTGCCGGGATAGTTGACGATGTCGGCCAGGGAGTCGTACAGCTCCTCTAGGCCGTAGATGAGTTCCGCCGCCGATTCGGAATCACTCTCCAGGGGCCCCAGGACGGCCCAGTCGCGGATCAGGCCGAGGCCGGCGGTTTCCTCGGCGGCCTCGGCGGTGCGGCCGAGGCGCTCCAGCGCCAGCGCCCTGAGCCAGGCCGCCCGGGCGCGGATAAGATTGACATCGGTGCCGCTGCCGTTCGGCACCGGTTCGGCCGGGCGGGCGGCGATATCCTCTTCGGACGGCACGGCGTGGGACGAGGCGGGATCGATCAGCGCCAGCTTGCCGTCGACATAGGTCGGCACCAGCGGGCCGTTTTTCGATTCGTAGATCAGGCCGCCGACCGGATCGAGTTCCTCCAGATCGTCAATCGCCGGATCGATCATCCCCGCCGCCGGCTCGAAAGCCGGTTTCATGCTTTCCGTCGCCTTGAGGAACTGTTCGACTTCGCCCGTGCTCCCGATCAGGCGGAAGGAGGTTTCCAGCAGATACTCGGCCCTGCTCCACGCCAGCGGCAGGCGCGGCGAATTCTTCGGCAAAGTCGCGATTTCTGCCAGGGCGAGTTCGAGGGATTTCATGTAGCCGAGATGGGCGGCGATCAACTCGTCCCTGAGTTCGAGTTGTTCCGCCTCCTTTTCCTCCCGCATGCCGGCGAAGGTGGACCAGGCGCCGTTGTCGGCCGAAAACGCCGGGCCGGCGATCAATACCAGAAATAACGCGCATGCCGCAATGTATCGCATCGGTACCTCCGGGGATTTAAGATTGTCGATTGCGGATCTATTGCTTCCGATACCGTAAATGTTACTCCGGGTTTCAGGTGTAGCGGTTGTCTATACCGAATTATCCCGGCACAAGATCCCGTTTTTCGCCCGGGTCGGCGTTTTAGACGCCGGGATGACGTTTAAGGTGTGCGCGGCGCATTCGATGCGGAGACGCGTCTCCGCATCGAATGC
>JAVBRW010000034.1:0-6227 GCA_031547475.1 Planctomycetota bacterium | reverse complement strand
GACGCGTCTCCGCGTAAAAAACGCCGCACACCCCCACTTTCGTCATTCCGGCGGTAAAAACAGATGCTGCACCTTTATCGGGAAGTTGAGCCGGAATCTAGTGGGATTGACGTGGACGGCAGGATAAACCCCTTCTGCCATGTAGTCAAAGCGCAATTTGCATAACTTCAGTCATTGAGATTAAGCGCGGCCAGCATGGCGCCCAGCTTGTGGTTGGTCTCGGCCAGTTCCGTTCCCGGCACGGAATCGTAGACGATTCCCGCCCCGGCCTGGAGCCACAGGCGGCCGGCCTTCTGCAAACCGCAGCGGATGGCGATGCAGGTGTTGAACTCGCCCCCGGGTTCGAGAAAGCCGACAATCCCCGAGTAAAAACGGCGCGGATGTTTTTCCAGCCGATCGAGCGTTTCCATGGCGCGGATCTTCGGCGCGCCCGACACGGTGCCGGCCGGGAAGGACAGGCGGATGGCGTCGAGGCTCGGCACGCCGTCGGCCAAGTCCGCCTCGACCCGAGACGATATGTGCATGACGTGGGAATAGTGCTCGACCGACATGAGGTCCATCACTTTCACGCTGCCGGTCCGTGCCACGCGGCCGAGATCGTTCCGGGCCAGATCGACCAGCATCATGTGCTCGGCCAGTTCCTTTTCGTCGTTAAGCAGATCCTTCTCGCGCTCGGCGTTGACGGCGGCGTCGACGGAGCGCGGGCGGGTGCCGGCCAACGGCTTTATCGTGATGCGGCCCTCCTTCAGCTTGACATGCACTTCCGGCGAGGCGCCGAACAGTTGGAACGTTCCGAAATCGATATGGAACATGTAGGGGGACGGGTTGATGGAGCGAAGGCGGCGGTAGGATTCGAACGAGGGCTGGTTGGTGTCCACCGCCAGCCGGCGCGACAGCACGGCCTGGATAAGGCTGCCCGCCTCGATGTCCCGGCGGATCGCTTCGACCCCTTCGAGGAAATCCCGTTCGCCCTCGGCGTCCGGCACAACCCTGGCGCGGTATTTGACGGCAGGTTCGGCAAGGTAGTTGAAATCGAAATCGCGTATGCGGATCTCGACCGCGTCCAGCGCCGCTTCCAGATCGGTTTCGTGCTCGTGGTAGTTGACGCCGTGGAGATAGATGACGTCGGCGTGGTGGTCGTAGATGAGGTAGACGTGGCCGAACAGGAAAACCGCGTCGTCGATGCCGATGTCGTCGCGCTTTTCGCTCATGCGGATGGCGTCGCAGCGGGCGGCGAATTCGTAGCCGACATAGCCGAAACCGCCGCACGGGTAGGGGAAATCCTGGTGCAGGGCAGGGTGCTGATCGGCGAAATAGGCGGCGGCGTCGAGAATGTCGCGGGCGGGCGCGGAAGCGAAATCCCGCTCCTCGCCGCCGGCGGGCTGGAACAGGACGCGTTCGCCCCGTTGCACCAGACGGAACGCCTCGTCCAGCACCAGGAGGGAATACCGCGAACGCCCGCGCTGGAACGAGGACGATTCGAACAGGATGCGGGCACGCAGTTTATTGGCGAGGGCGAAGGGGGTGAAGCGTTCGCCCGGAAGCATGCGGATGACGCCGTCGGTTCGGATGCGTTGGTCAGGCATAATGTGCGCCTTTGCGAATCAACAGGGAATACGGAAACGAAAAACGGGACAGCCGATATGGCTGTCCCGTGAATATTACTTCCGATTGTGGCGACCAGGGGATCCTTGAAAACGGTCAGGAATCCCGGCCCCGGGCGGAGGCAAACGGAACAGCCGGCGGCATGCGCCACCACCAGTTGTTCCGCCACCACAGAAGGGAGGATGCGTTGAGACGCTGGCCGGCGCCGCGCGAGGCGGTGTCGGCGATACGGGCATTGAGGCCGTAATTCTGCGTCTGCATGATACGCTTGCCTTCCGTTGCGCGGCGACAGTTCGCCGCAGGCGAATTATCCTATGCAAGATTCGAGATTATGCAAGGAGTTTTTTACAGATTATTTTTCGAATTAAGAATTAAAAATGAAGAATGAATAATGGATGAGTTAATGAATTAATTGACAATTGCCTTTTCCGCTATGCCTTTCGCAAAGGACAATTGTTAATTGAATCATTAACCCATCCATTATTCATTCTTCATTTTTAATTCTTAATTCGAATTCGCCCGCCCTACCGTGGCCGCCACGTCGTCGGCGGCGTGCCGCGCCCGCCGAACCAGACGCCGAGGACCGGCCAGATGCGGCAGTGATCCTGCCACGAACTGAACGGCTGGTAGGACGAGTTTATCGAGGTGAAATAGTAAAAACCGTCGCCCCGGAAACAGCGCTTGACAAAGGTTCCCGGCATTTTTTCGCGCCGCTCCCAATCGCTGTCGATGATGGAGGCGACCACCACGCCGCCGTTGACCTCGAACCCTTCGCGATCGCGATCGATCATGACGAACTGGCCGGGAAGCACCAAGGGAGACATCGAATCGCCCTGCACCGGCACCAGCGTCAGCCCGGGAGGGCAGGCCACCGGTTCGCCCGGCTCGTCGGTGTCCGGCACCCGGGAACCGTTGGAATCGTCCGCCGCCGCCAAGCCCCGCACCGGCCACTCGCCCGGCCGGCCGGACGCGGGCGAGCCGGGCGAAAGCGGCGTGGCGTCCGACACCATGCCGAGCGCCTTGTAGCCCAAATACAATGTTTCGGCGTTGGGCAGGCGGACAATGCCGTCGTTCCGGCCCCAATTGGCAAAGGCTTGCGGCGAAATCCCAATCATTCTGGCCAGTTCCAGATCTTTTTTATGCGGAAATTTCATTTTTAATGAATTTCTTAACCAGTTGCCAGTAAAGGGATTCTGAGGCATAGTTAATAATCTCCTTGTAAGGGCTTGACAAGATTTATATTCACGGTATTATATAGCTAACAAGTACATTTTACATGGACGAAATGTTCACCCGGAATTGATTGATCCGAAATCAGCCTTGTTTGCCCCGCCGCCGCCCCGAACAGCGATTTCTGTTACGAAAGCTACTGTCGTTGTGCTGTACAATTCCTGTGGACCAGGGTGGATGAATAGTCTTGGATGTTCATTGGCGCTTTAAGATGTCAAGGGTCATTTCATCATTTGTTAAGAAATAAACTTACTTGTCTTGTTAGCCTCATTTGTACACGAAAGGAAAATGATGTCAACGGTAAATATTGATAAAACAGCAATGTTGCCGATTCCTCTCATGTGGTCGGTACATATTCCGGAAGCGGAGTATCACGCCGCCGCCCGCCGGGGCGAGGTCGTGTCGTCGACCATGCTCCGCGAATTCCGCCAATGCCCGGCGCATTATCGGGACATTGTCGCGGGACGGGCGGACATGCCCGATTCGGACGCGTTCCGCTTCGGACGCGCCGCCCACAAGCTGATTCTCGAGGGCGATGCCGCCTTTCTCGCCGCCTTCTCGGTCGGCGGCCCGCTGAACCGGCGCACCGGACGCTCGTACGGGTCCGGCACCAAGGCGTTCGACGAATGGCTGGGCGAAAACGGCCTCGACCGGCGTCGCGTCGTCACCGACTCGGAAAAATCCCGCCTCGCGCGCATGCGGGACGCCGCCCGCGCGCACCCCGAAATCGCCCGCCTTTTCGGATGCGGATGGCCGGAGCGCTCGGTGCGGTCCGAAATGGCCGGCGTCGCCTGCCAGGCCAGGCTGGATTGGCTGAGGCCGGACGGAATGGCGGCGGATTTGAAAACCGTGGAAGACATAGACAGTTTCGAACAGGATGCCCGGCGGTTCGGCTATCTCCACCAGTTCGCCTTTTACCGTGAAACTTGCCGCGCCGCCGGGGCGGGGGACATCGACATGGTGGCGGTGGTGGTGGAGAAAAAGCCGCCCCACCGCGCCGGCGTCTGGCATTTCGCCGCCGACACGCTGGAGCCGTACGCCGCGCAGAACCGGCAGGCTCTCGAATCCCTCGCCCGCTGCCGCCGCGACAACCGCTGGCCCACCGGCTATGAAAAAACGCGCGAATTCCCGCTGGCGGGCATTCCGCCGCTGTGGCTCAATTGACAATTCACGATTCACAATTCACGATTCACAATTCACCGCCACTCCGTCAGCCGCGTTGCGGGCGTGCCACTGCCTCATTCCCCAATAAAATTGTGAATCGTGAATTGTGAATTCCATCGTTCAATATTTCCCCCTCTTTTCCCAACAAGGATTCCCGCAATGAAAAACATCTACATTAATTCACGCATTCATCCTTTGCTGGTAAATGCCATGCGCATTCCAAGACAGCGGCAGTGGATTTATTCGCAGGGCGAGACGTGGCTGCTGCTCACGCCCGGACGGCTGGCGCGGCTGGCGAATTGGCTCGGAATGAGCGACAGCCGCGTTTTCCGCCTGATAGGGCTGGTGAAACGCTATTCCGGACGGCCGGACGCGTTTTGCCGGCGGCTGGGAATTCCCGAAACCGTCTATTATCCCCCCGAGGACTATCCGCCCGCCCTGTGCCCGCATTGCGACGGCGTGCATTTTCCCCATCCCGAGGAAATCGGACGGGTGTGCGACGCCTGCCACGAAAAAGAGGCGCTCGGCGTCCGCAACCGCCCGTGCGGAGGCCAACTCCGGGACCGCCACGCCGATCGCGCGGCTCGGGAGCGCTTGCTGGAAATGGACTCGTCCCTTTTTTACCAGGGCGAACTGTCGCCCAATTACAAGCTCAACCTGCACCGCCGCCTGGATCGCGACTGGGACAAGGCGACCAACCGCATCCTGACGGGAGGAACATACCGCCAGGTGGCGCGGGAATTCGACTGTTCGGTCGGCGTTCTCCACCGCAGGGTGAAGGAACGCAGCTGGGAGAACAACTGACGCGGCCATTTTTATTTGACAAACCCGCCGGGTTGGTACAATAGGATGCTTCCCGCGCGACCGGCGGATTGGCCGGAACTGGCGCGGGTTTTTATTCCGGAAACTCTGACAAGGCGGAACGGCAACCATGGCGAAATACGCGAACGCGGAAAAAGGCGAAAAAAAGACCTATCTTATCGAAGTGGCGGTGCGGGATCCGGGAATGGATGTCGAGGCGCGGACCGCCCTCCACGAACTGCAGGAATTCGGCCTGCCCGAACTGGCCAACGCCCGCTCGGTCCGGCTCTACGCCATTCACGGCGCGCTCACCCCGGCCGACGTCGATTTCATCGCGTCCGAACTGCTGGCCGATCCGGTGGTGGAAATGTTCTCCGTCAACCAGTCGGTGTTCCCCAGCCGCGACAACCTCGACCATGTGGTCGAAATAGCCAAGCGCCCGGGCGTCATGGAGCCGTCGGAAGCCTCCGCCCTCAAGGGCGTGGCCGAACTCGGCTACCACGCCGACTGGCTCCGCATCGGCCGCCGATTCATTTTCAACGGCCCGGTGTCGAAAAACGTGCTCTACACCGCCGTCACCCGCATACTCGCCAACCCGGTGATCGAGCAGGTGTCCATCGACTCCCCCCTTAAACTTGGCAAGACCGAAAGCGAACTCGCCTACCACGAGCGCCGCGAAGTGAAGCTGGAAGGCCTGTCCGACGCGGATTTGGAAAAGCTGTCCCTGTCCGGCCAACTCTACATGTCCCTTGACGAAATGCGCGCGGTGCAGAAGTATTTCGCCGGCCTCGGCCGCAATCCGACCGACGTCGAGCTGGAAACCGTCGCCCAGACCTGGAGCGAGCACTGCAGCCACAAAACGTTCCGGGGCAAAGTCAGCTACCGCGAAAATGGCGGCAAGGTCGAGGAGATCGACAACCTGCTGAAAAACACCATTGCCCGGGCGACCCGCGAGCTTGATCGCCCGTGGTGCTGGTCGGTGTTCGAGGACAATTCCGGCGTGGTCGATTTCAACGGCGAGTACGGCATCGCATTCAAGGTCGAAACCCACAACCACCCCTCCGCCATCGAACCCTACGGCGGCGCCGGCACCGGCATCGGCGGCGTTATCCGCGACCCCCTCGGCACCGGCCTCGGCGGCAAGCCGTTCCTGAACACCGACGTGTTCTGTTTCGGCCCCCCGGACCTGGCGCAGGAAGAAGTGCCGCAGGGCGCATTGCACCCGATGCGGGTGTTCAAGGGCGTGGTGTCCGGGGTCCGCGACTACGGCAACCGCATGGGCATCCCCACCGCCAACGGCGCCATCTGCTTCGACAAGCGCTTCATCGGCAACCCGCTCGTCTTCTGCGGCAATTTGGCGATCATCCCCACGGACATGGCCAAGCGCCGCCAGCCGAAACCGGGCGACATCGCCCTGGTGGTGGGCG
>JAVBRW010000141.1:0-5847 GCA_031547475.1 Planctomycetota bacterium | reverse complement strand
ATCATTCCCCGAGTGGCCTTTACGCCTTGCGGGTGTTGGGAATCGGGGCTTTCTGAAGGGGGCTTGCCATGGATCCAAACACTATTGCCACGAGTTCATCGTATAGTTTGATTGCCACCCTGGTGGTCGGCCTGATAATCGGATTTATTGCGAATACTATCATGGGCTCCGGCGGCTTGGGAATTATTTGGAGCATCATACTCGGGCTGATCGGATCGTTTATCGGCAATTTCCTTTTTGCGCTGGTCGGGTTGTCTACTTTCGGTCTGTTCGGCCAGGTGCTGGCGGGCGTGGTGGGCGCGTGCCTTCTCATTTATGTGGTGCGCCGCCTGCGAAGAGTATGAACCTCTAAAAATCGCAAAATGGTTCGCATGATCGGTCAAAGCCTGGTTCTCGCGAACCAGGCTTTGCCGAAGCGATTGTTGTTATCCAACCGCGCGGGAGTTCCGCGTATTTTTTTGTCTTCGCTTACCGCATGGCTATCGGCACGGGTTCGACGCCGGTGATGGTCGACATGCCGAAGATGTTGGACGCGGCGGGGTCGATAAGGATGTCGACGCGGCGGTTGAGCTTCTTGGTCGCCTTGTCGGTGTTGGGCACGATGGGCCGCAGTTCGCCCCAGCCGGTCGGGTACATCAGGAGCGGCGGATAGCCGGCGCGGCGCAGTTCGTCGACCACGGCCTTGGCGCGGAGAAGCGACAGGTGGAGGTTGTCGTTGATGCCGCGCTGGCGGAGGGTCGGGTTGCGGACCGGATCGTTGTCGGTGTAGCCGACAATCATGAGGAACAGGTTTTCGCCCGCCAGGATTTCGGCCATGCGCTTGATGGCGGCGCGGGCGTTGGGGTTGAGATCGTACTTGCCCGATTCGAAGAAGAAGTCGCCGGGCAGTTCCAGCCGGTTGCCGACCACGACGCCGCCGAACTGTTCGGCCAGGGCGGACAGTTGCTGCGCCACCTTGTCCGACATGCCGCGCGAGGTGGTGCTGGCGGCGAGATTGCGAAGCCTCGGGATTTCCGACTCGTACACGGCGAGCTTCCGGTTGGCCGCGTCGAGTTCCATGGCGGCGCGATCGGCCCTGCCATTGGCGTCGGCGACCGCGACCTGAACGTTCCGGGCGTCGTTTTCATACTGGATGAGGAGCTGTTTCAGTCTGGCGTTTTCGTCTTCGACATAGGCGACGTCGCCCTGCGGCGTACATCCGGACAGGACGATGGATGCCGCCAAAAACATCAGTGCCGCGATGGTATAACGTGACCGCATGGGAAACCCCCTTTAGTTCTACATGATGCGGACATCCCGGCTCCGGACGACTCCCGCAGCCAATCCGTTCCCGGGTCCCCCACCATGCGCCAAGCAGCCTCCGGAGTGCGCGGTGCGTTTGCACGGAAGGCTGAATAGCTTTTACTTCCCTATAATCGGGAATTCCTTTCAAAATAATTTTATCATTTTTCCCAACGCGCACCACCGCCTTTCGCCCTTTTGCGCAAAAAAGCCCGCAAATTGGCCGGTTTCGCCTGCCAAATCGCGAATATTCCGATTGCGGTGGAGGGAAAAAACGCGAAAAAAAACTGCAATGTCCGCCCGATTATCATACGGCCGCCGTTGCCGGCTTTCGTGCCGTTTTTCGCCGCATCTCCCAATCCGCAATCCCGCCGGGCCGGTTGGCCGCGTGGAAAAAACGGTACCGATTTTCCTTATCCACCGCTCCGGATACACTATTATGGATATTCATTTATCATATATGGACTACATTGACAATAGAGGAATCTTACAACAAGGTCGCGCAATCATCCGATCCCATTGGCCATAAAATTTAATCGGTCATACAGTTGACTTTACTGAAGGGATACAAATCAACTAGCTCTTTAATAAGAAATTTATCTTGATAAAACTACCTGGCGTGATAAACTGGCGGCAAGTCGCCCGCATGCAAGAATCCGCTTTCAATAACCACGGCATTGCCGTAGTTTCGGAGAGTTGGGGCGGATTGGGCGCCGCCGGGCAAGGTATCCCGTCCTCTCAAGGCGAAATGCGCGGCATGCTCATCCTCTGCCCGGCGCGATTGTTCGGTGTTCCAGGAATTGCTCCCGGAGAGAGCTGCCATGTTGAACCGAGTGTCTTCCGCGTTCAGCCGGTTGTCCCTGACCACCCAGCTTTTGCTGCTGGTGGGTTTGCCCATGCTTGCCGCCTATTGCGTATTCATCAGTATTGAATACAGCACGAACGAGCGGATAGCGGTGGCGGGGCAGGAAAAATTTCTGCTTTCCAATGTCCGTTACCATGCCAAAAGGGTGGACAATTTCTTCCAGCAGGTGGAAAAGAACGCCGTTTCGGCCGCGGTGTTCCTGGACACGGAAGCCACTGCGCACCTCGCGGCGGACGACTACTACCGCGTTCTCGCCAAAATCCTCGAGACCAACCCATCCCTGTACGCCGTGGGCATAGCTTTCGATCGGTTCCGGCACGATAAGGATCGGGAGGTTTTCTGCCCGCTGGTCTACAGGAACGACGGCGTTATCGAGCCCAACCTGCTCACCGACGACAGCCATGAGGAAAACTATCTCTCTCTTCCCTGGTTTCAGCGGCTCAGGGAAACGGGGAAGGCGTTTTGGGTCAAGCCGTATTTTGACAAGAATCTCGGCGGCATCTGGGTTACCCACTATGTGGTGCCTTTCCTTGTGGACGGCGAATTCGGCGGAGCGCTCGTCGTCGTCCTGTCGGTCGATTACATTATTTCACAGCTTTCCGTTCCCAGCCCGGAACTGGGTCCCAACACCTACTACGTCGTTCTCGACGAAGACATCAAGTACATTTCCCATCCGAACAAGGCGCTGATTGAACGGGGCATCAGCCTGTACGAATTCAACAAGGAAATCATCGCCAACGCGCCGCCGCACATCGCCAAGGCGTGGGCCGACATCAAGGTGGCGCTGACCGAACACCGCGAAGCCATGTTTTTGATCGAAAACGCCCATTTCAAGGGCGGGTACATCTATGTCGCCTTCTCCCCCGTTCCGTCGACGGGCTGGATGGCCAACATCCTGGTTCCCGAGCAGAATCTCATGGCCGATCTGCGCAGCCGCTACAAATGGGGCATGGCCTCGGTGGGGATACTGACGGGGCTGGTGTTTCTCTGGCTGTGCCTGACGCTGAAACACCTTCTCAGCCCATTGGGCGGCGTGGTGCGCATGGCCATGTCGATGTGCGAATCGAACCACACCAGCTTCGACATTCCGAAAGCCATGCAGAAGGAGACGAAACAGCTCATCGACTCCCTCGCCTTCATGTCGAAAAAGCTTATCACCCGCCAGGTCGATCTGGAAAACCATATCAACAATCTGGGACAGGTGCTCGAGCGGGTGGCGCTGTCGGCGCGGGAAGTCACCCAGGTGGCGGACAGCGTCAACGATTCCAGCAACCGCCTGGCCGGCGTATCGGCCCAACAGTCGGCGATTTTCTCGCAGTTTTTCGGCGCCGCCAGCCAGCTCGAGGAGCACGCGCACAGCAACGTGGACGTGTCCCGCGACGCCAACGCCATAATCCAGCACATCCAGCAGGAATCGGTGGCGGGCAATTTCGAGATGAAGCGCCTGGCCGACAGCATGGCGACGATTGCGAAAAATTCCAAAAACATCGGGAACGCCCTCGGCGCCATCGACGCCATCGCCTTCCAGACGAAAATCCTCGCCATCAACGCCACCATCGAGGCGGCGCGCGCCGGCGTCCACGGCAAAGGCTTTTCCGTGGTGGCCGAGGAGGTGCGCCAGTTGGCCATGTTGAGCGCCAACCTGGTGGTGGACACCCGGGGGATTATCGAGGCGTCCAGCCGGAACATACTGGAAGGCGTCGAACTGACCCGCCAGACGGCGGCCAGGCTGAACACCATCGAAACCACCGGCCTGTCCGCCTGCCACCTCATGGATCAGGTCGCCTCCCACGCCCACAACCAGTACGACATACTTGCGCAAATGCTCAAGGGCCTGGACGAGGTCGACGGCATAGCCAAGACCAATCTCGACAACGCCACTTCCAACGCGGCCACCGCCGAACAACTGCTGCGTCTCGCCCTGCAGCTCAGGGAAATCCTCTCCGTTTCCCGTTCCACCACCAGGCGGCGCCCCGCCGCCCCCCACCTCGCCGGCTAACAACGGCACCGAGCGGGAAACCAAGGAAGCGGCGCGGAGACCGTCTCCGCGCCGCTTTCATGCATTTATCGAACCCGCGAGTTCATTCTAGAACTTGATGCCGACGGTGCCGAGGACGCGGTGGGTATCGGCGTCGGACTGGCGGTAGTAGTCGTACTTCACGCCCACGTCGAAGCGGCCCTTGGAGTAGGTGGCGCCGGCGCCGACGTTGAACAGGTTGTGGCCTTGCTCGCGGCTGGAGGCGGTGTAGGGGACGCCGTTCTGGAAGCCGGCCAGGGCGACGGTGCCTGACACGCCGTCTTCGTCGAAGTTGTAGGCGTAGCCGACGTTGGCGTTCAGGTTCAGCTTCGAATCGTTCTTGACCAGAACGTCGTAGCCGAAATGGATCTCGAGCGGGAGGTAGAGCGCCTCGTCCTTCATGCTGCTGAAATAACCCAGGGTGTTGCCGCCGAGGGTGGTGGTCTGGCCGTTCGTCTTGGCGTTGATGTAGGTGAGGCCGATGGACGGGGCGATGGTCAGGCACTTCACCGGCTTCCATTCGTACCCGACCTTGCCGCCGATGTACCAGGTGTTGGTGTGGTTGTCCTGGTCGGCGCGGGCGCGGTTGTTCAGGTTGTCGAGATAGGTTTCGCCGATATCGTTGTCGGAGTAGGTGTAGCCGCCGAACAGGGTGCCGAAGAAGCCTTTCTTGTGGGTGTAGGTGGCGTAGAGGTTGAACGAGTAGTTGTCGATGTCCGAGTCGTGGTCGATGGCGGCCTTGTCCTCGAAGCTGCCCCGGGTGTAGGCGAACGATCCGCCGACCAGGAAGTTCTGTCCGATGGCGCGGTCGTAGCCGGCGACGAATCCGCCCGATTTGTACTTGTAGCCGGCGAGGCCGTCGTTGTCGTCCGCGTCTTCCCACAGCCCGAACCCGCCGACCCAGACGCGATTGGCGAACTTGGAGTTCATGATGCTGGCGGCGAGCGCCTCGTCGGCGGAGACGGCGTTCCTGACCAGGTTCCAGGTTTCGCGGAGTTCGTCCGAATGGCCCACGGCGGTGCGGATGTGGGAGCGGGCGACCGACTGCGCCACCATGTTGACGCTGTTCACGCTGTTGCCGTTGTAGAGGTTCAGAATGCCCCGAGCTTCCCTGCGGCCGGCCGCGAAGTTCTGGAGGTTGTTCATGTTCATGGTGAACGAGTTGATCTGGGCGGCGCTGGCGTTGTCGGCCACATAGAGCCGGGCGTACGGGTCGGTCGCGCCGCCGCCGCTGGCCGAGCGGTAGATCATGCTGTTCAGGCCGCCGTTGGTCTGGTCGCCGTACATGCTGTTGAGTTTGCCGTTGGCTTTGCCGAAATCCGTGGCGGAGCCGTCGAAATTGATGCCGTTGCCCACATACCTGTCAAGGACGTAGCTCTGTACTCCGCCGGCGGTCAGGGTAGTGGTGCGGAAGTAGCCGAACAGGCCGTCGAATTCGGTGGAGGCGATGTTCAGGGTGGAGTTCGCGTTCGTGGTCCGGGCAAGGACGGCGAGAGGATTGATTCCGTACGGAGCGGCGGAGAAGTCGGTTTTCAGAAATCCTTCGCTGAACTTGACGCTGCCCGAGTTCAGGGCGGAGAAGGTGGACGTGCGAGTGCCGGTGCCGGCGATGGCGAGAATCATGTCATTGGGCACCATGATGCCCGGGGCGGGCATCGCGCCGAAGACGAGATCGCCCTGGCCG
>JAVBRW010000468.1:0-4395 GCA_031547475.1 Planctomycetota bacterium | reverse complement strand
AGCAGAATTCCGCTGCAACCCCACATTGCCATGGACATTCTCCTTGACCCGACAAAGGGCAGGGAATATTTACTCGAGGACGACTCGTTCAACCTTGCGGACGCCGAGGCTTTTTATGGCAAAGACTGGATTGAAAAGTACGGACAGGAAACTGCTGTATTTGGTCGAAAACGCACTTTCGCGTAAAGGCGGAGTTTGGACATCGCTGTTGCGCAAAGAGGCGGAATTCGATGATTTCCTAAGTTCCTTCGTAGTTTTGGCAACGACCTTGAATTTGGTCATCGCCAGGAAAAATATATTGCTGTCGCTTAAAACCGAGCAAAGCATTGTCAAATACGATTCGGATTATTTCTGCCAGACGCTCGGCTCGAAAAAGCACTCGGCCACCATTCTCGATCAGCTTGCCGATGCCGAGCGATTGTTGAACCACAGGCTAGAGCATCCGGACGGCTATGATCAGGTAACGCTGACGCGGCTGGAAATGCGGGATGTGAAAAACGACTTGCCCATCGACGGCGTCCGCAAGCTTTTGGCAAGCCATATGAGCAGGACCAGCCGGGAAATCGCCTCCCGTAGCGAAGGCCATTCGCCCGGTCAGTTGGAATATCTGCATCTGCGGCGGAATTTGATTCGGTTGATGGAAGAACTATACAAGAATATGCAACGGGAATGCCTCGGCCTGGAACCGGTTGAAATAACCGGCGACGCGCCGGAGGCGGAACCGGCGGAAGTGTGAAACAGGGAGCGGGCAACACATGGAATCGCTGGAACTGGAGGACAAAAGCGGCAAGGGCGCGTATCCATCCTATATGGAGATAAGCGCGGCGCCCCTGACGTGTTTCCTCTTCTCGCTTCCCCTGTTCATCGTCTACCATGCCGGCCTGTGGTGGCTGAACACGTTCGAAGGGCTGAGCTGGGCCAACGCCATCGACATCGCCATCGCCGACGGCCTGGGGCGGCTCGGCATGGCGGGGCCGCTCCTGTCGTTCATATTGGTCGTCATCGTTTTCCTATCCCTCCATGCCATGTCGGGGAAACCATGGCACCGGCCGCCGCTGTACGCCTGGTTTTTGATGATATTCGAAAGCCTGGTGCTGGCGCTCCCGGTGTTCATGCTGTCGCGGCTGGTGATGAAGGTGGTCAATTCCATCCCCTTGCAGGCGCTGGAAGGGGACGGCGGCCTGTCCTGGCAGGCGGATTTGATCCTGAGCTGCGGCGCCGGCGTGTACGAGGAATTCTTTTTCCGCCTCCTGGTCATGGGCGGGCTGGTGTTCGTGCTCGGAAAAGTGTTCCGCATCCGGAGCGGCATGAAATTCTTCCTGGCGACGATTATCCAGGCGCTCCTGTTCGCCGCCTCCCACCACCTGCCGGGCGGGCCGGAAGCGGTCGAGACGCTGGCGCAGGCGAAAAGCGTCCTGCCGGTGTTCGCCTTCCGCACGGCGGCGGGCATCTATTTCGCATTCCTCTATATCGAGCGCGGATTCGGCATAGCGGCCGGGGCGCATGCCGGATACGATTTGATGGTGGTGATGCTGGATATTTTCATGCCGCTCCAGGCGGCGTGATCGCGCAAGGACGGATTACGTCATGGCTGCGAAAAAATCGGAAAAGACAACGGCGGACGGCGACGCCCCCCCGCCCTCCCGCCCGACCGGCCGCCGGACGGCGAAGCCGCGCCCGACCCTCCTGGGCGCCATCGACATCGGCTCCACCGCCGTCAGGCTGAACATTTCCGAATTCATCCCGGAAGAGCCGCTCCGCGCCATCGAGGAATTAAGCCATCCGATTTCCACCGGCGCCGACACCTTCCGCCACGGGTACATCCTGCCGGAGACGCTGTATTCCATCTGCGACATCCTGAACAACTTCCTCCGCCTGCTGGACGACTACGGCGTCAAGGCGCGCCGGGCCGTCGCCTCGTCGGCCGTCCGCGAAGCGCAGAATCGCGAAATCCTGGTCGACCGCATCCGCCACAACTGCGGGCTGGAACTGGAAATCCTCGACGCGGTCGAGGAAAGCCGCCTCGCCTACCAGGCGCTCATCCCCTGGCTCAGGCAGCAGCCGAGCCTGTACTCGATGGCGCTGAACCTCGGCGGCGGCTCGACCGAAATCATGATTCTCCGGGGCGAGGATCTGCAAATCGGCGGCGCCAAGCGGCTGGGCACCTCCCGCCTGTTCCACGCCGCCGGACAGGGAAGCAGCCAGTCCAAGGCCGAGATTCTCCGTTCCATGGCGGCCAACATCGTCAACTCGACCCGCGACGCCTACCAGGAATACACGATATCGCAATTTTTCCTGATCAACCGCATCCTCTACCGCGCGTTCAAGAACGATCCGGCCGCGCAGGCGCACGAGAGCGATTTCGTCATCCAGTCGGGACCGCTGCGCGAACGCCTCCACAAGGCGTACACCCTGAGCCTCCTGGAAATCGGCCGCCTGTACAACATGGGCCTGTCCGACGCCGAGCTGCTGGTGCCGGCCATGATGATTCTCGACAATTTCATCGAAGCGGCGCAGGTCGGGGAAGTGACGTTCACCAACACCGAAATGCTGAGCGGCCTGTTGATAGAAATGTCCATGCAGGCGCAGGGCATAAATCCCCTCATGTCGTTCCGCCGACAGATGGTGCGTTCGGCGCGGGCGGTCGGGGAACAGTATTTCTACGATCGCTCCCACGCGCGGGTGGTGACCGATTTTTCGCTCGAACTGTTCGACGCGCTGAAGGAAATGCTCGACCTGACCGATCGCGACCGCCTGGTCCTCGAACTGGCGGCCGTGCTCCACGACATCGGCATGTACGTGTCCGAGCACCAGCACCACCTGCACAGCGCCTATCTGGTCAAGTGGTCCGGCATCGTCGGCGTCAACGAGGCGGACCGGATGCTCATTTCCCAGATCGCCCAGTTCCACCGCAACGAAATGCCGTCCGTCCAGCATCCCGAATTCATGGCCCTGCCCTCCGCCGACCGGATACGGGTCAGGAAGCTCGCGGCCATACTCCGGATGGCCGACGTGTTGGACCGGGGCCACAACCAGCAGGTCAAGAACCTCCGGGTGGAAGTGTCCGGCGACAAGCTGCTTCTCTACCTCCAGATCGTCGGTGATCTCGGCATCATCATGGACGCGCTGCCGAAAAAGGCCGATCTGCTGGAGCAGGTCACCGGGCTCCAGATTATTCTACGGCGCGAAATTCCCAAATTGTGAGGGGAACTGCCGAGAGGAACTTGCCATAGAAAACAAGCAAACGATCGGCCACCTGCTGGCGCTCATCACCATCCTGATTTGGGGCGTCACCTTCATATCCACCAAAATCCTGCTGATCGATTTCCAACCGGTGGAAATCCTCTTCGCCCGTTTCGTCATCGGCCTGGCGGCATTGACGGCGGCGTGCCCGCACCGGCTGAAAGTGACGGAGCGGAAAAGGGAGATTGTCTTCGTTCTGGCCGGGCTGACGGGGGTGTGCCTCTATTTCCTGCTGGAAAACATCGCGCTCACCTACACCTTCGCCTCCAATGTCGGCGTGATTGTGTCGGTGACCCCCTTCTTCATCGCCATTCTGTCATACTTGACAATGCGGGGCGACGAAAGGCTCAGCCTGAATTTCTTCATCGGATTCATCGTCGCCATGGCCGGCGTCTGCCTGATCAGCTTCAACGGCGCCGCGCTGCGGCTCAACCCGCTCGGAGACGTGCTCGCAATGATGGCGGCCCTGGTCTGGGCGTTCTATTCCCTGTGCATCCGGAAAATCGGGAATTACGGCTACAGTTCCATCCAGGCGACGCGGCGGATATTTTTCTACGGCGTTCTTTTCATGATTCCGGCGCTGTTCCTGTTCGGCTTCAGGCTCGATTCCGCCCGCTTCGCCAAGCCGGTCAATCTATTCAACATCCTTTTCCTCGGGCTGGGCGCGTCGGCGCTGTGTTTCGCCACCTGGAGCTTTGCGGTCAAGGTGCTGGGGCCGGTTCGGACCAGCGTCTACATCTACATGACACCGGTGGTGACGGTAGTGACGTCGATGATTGTCCTGCATGAGAAAATCACCACCATGTCGGGGATCGGGGCGATTCTCGCCCTGGCGGGACTGGTGATTTCGGAAGGCAGGTTTCGCTTCCGCAATTGATTTCCGCTGTAAACGCATCGTTCATGGGCGGCCCTTGTGGCCGCCCGCCTTTCAAATGCGGATTGGTTGCGGAACAAGGTTTTCGCATGCGAAACGAGGGCGGCCACAAGGGCCGCCCCTACCAGTGATCGGTATGTTTATCACAACTCGAAATCGCTCCCCTATCCCTTCACCGCTCCCGCCGTCAATCCGCGAATAACGTACTTCTGCGTCACCACGGTGATGACCAATACCGGCAGGGTGATGATGACGGCCGCCGCCATCAGGCCGCCCCA